>JBBRGA010000137.1:0-9193 GCA_038241115.1 Burkholderiales bacterium
CGTGAACCGATCGACCGGGGGCGCCGACGTGTGGATCAGGCTTCCCGCGGCCCGGATGCGGATGGGGGCCCGAAGACCTCCCCGGCGTGGCGCATCAGCGTCTCGAGCACGACGAACTCCTTGGTCGAGAGCGCGATGCCCACGCTCTAGATTGGTGCCGTTGCCCGACTTTGCCGATGCGTTTGTGGCCCAGGTTCAAGCGACCAGCGGGTTCGGCAGCGGAAGTTTGGTGGATGTCTTGCAGCGCGCGGTGCGCGACAAGACGCAGGTCGACGTGAAGCGCGGTGACTTCAAGCTGGAACAGCTGCCAACGCATTTGTTCATGAATTTTCGGGTCATCGACGAGCACGGCCGCCAACTTGGCACCGGCCGTAATGTGGCTGCGTTGAAGGCCGAGTTGGGTGGCCAAGCGCGGTCGGCGTTTCAGGCTTTGGCGCAGTTGAAAACGCAGCATCATGTCGTTCCAACCGCGATGTCAGCTCCCGCAGCGACAGCACGCAAAGTTGTAGCTGTAGCCGCCGCACCTTCGAAGTCCCACGCTCAAAACGTCTCAGTGGCAGCCAAACCTCATACCGACTGGACATTCGGCGAGCTTCCCGAGCTGATGGAAATACGCAAAGGCGATCAGACCTTGGTCGGTTTCCCGGCGCTGATTGACTGCGGCGCGCATGTGGTGGTCGAGGTGTTTGACGAGCCTGCCGTGGCCGCAACCAAACACCGTACGGGCCTTCGCCGTTTGGTCGCGCTGCAAATTCGGGATGCCTTGAAGTACCTGGAAAAGAACATTCCAGACCTGCAAAAAATGTCGGTCTACTTCATGCCGATTGGCAGCGCAGACGAACTGCGTGACCAAATCATTGAGTTGGCGCTGGACCGCGCCTTTCTGATGGAGCCGTTGCCCACCGATGCCGCCAGCTTCAGGCGCCGCATTGACGACGGCCGAGGCCGTCTGACGCTCATTGCCAACGAGATTGCCCGCAGCGCTTTGACCATCCTCATCGAGTACGCCGCGGCCACGCGCAAGTTGAAAGACGCTCGGCCTGCCAAAGACATCGCCGACGATATTCAGGCACAACTCACGGGCCTGATGCCCAAACGCTTTGTCATGCTCACGCCTTGGGCACCACTGGCGCAGTTGCCGCGCTACCTCAAGGGCATCACCCTGCGTTTGGACAAGCTGCGCGCCGACCCAGCCCGCGACGCGTTGCGTTTGGCCGAGTTGCGGCCGATGGAGCAGCGTTATCTGCGGCTGCTGGCCGAGCGCAAAGGCGTGGTCGACGCGCGGTTGGATGAATTTCGTTGGCTGATCGAGGAACTTCGGGTCAGCTTTTTTGCCCAAGAGTTGCGTACACCGCAACCGGTGAGCGTCAAGAGGCTGGAAAAAGCCTGGAGTCAATTCACGCACTGAGTAGCAAGTCAAGGAGATCCGCATGGCAACCGTCGTAAAAACCACCAGCGTCACCCACTGGGAATTGATGCCCGATTCAGTGTCTGAAATTGACACGGTGGCTGAGCGGTGTCGCAGCCTGGTCAAGCGCCGCGCGCTCATGGCCGCAGGCGTTTCCATCATTCCGATTCCGGGTCTTGACTGGGTGACCGACATCGGCGTGCTGCTCAAGCTCATTCCCGACATAAACCGCGCCTTTGGATTGACCGAGGCGCAAATCGAGCGCTTGGCACCCGACCGGCGTCTGGCGGTGTACAAGGCCATCTCGGCAGGCGGCAGCATGTTGGTGGGCAAACTTATTACACGCGATTTGGTCCTGCGCGTCCTTCGTACAGTGGGTGTGCGACTCACCACACAACAGGCCTCCAAATTTGTGCCCATCGCCGGCCAGGCCTTGTCGGCCGCGCTGACGTACAGCGCCTTGAAGTACGTTTGTGAACAGCACATCCGCCAATGCATGGACGTTTCCAAACAACTCATGATCGGCCACGCCACGCCCGTTCCATCACGCACGCGGGCCGGTATATAATTTGGAGCTTCGGGGCGTAGCGCAGCCTGGTAGCGCACCTGGTTTGGGACCAGGTGGTCGTGAGTTCGAATCCCACCGCCCCGACCACATTTTTGAAAAAGTGAATGCAAAGAACCCGACGCTCAGTCGGGTTTTTTGTTGGCGGACTTGATAAAGTTTCGAGTCTTCAACAACAGCCCGTAGCTCAACTGGATAGAGCACCGACCTTCTAAGTCGGATGTCGGGGGTTCGAGTCCCTCCGGGCTGGCCACTGAGCGTCCCGCGTCGTTTCGTTCGCCTGATTCTTCAGAGTTCCCACGCGAAATGCCACGTGCGTCGGCGACCGAGCCACCGACCTTACTGATCATTGCTGGGGTTCATGAGCCCGTTGGGCATCAATCGTTAACCCTGAACCTTTGGGACGGACACGTGGCCATGCACATTGACGAAGAAATTACATTCAGGAAACTGGAGGTCTTGCTCGTGTTCATGGAGGCTGGCAGTTTGGGCCGCACGGGTGAGCGCCTGGGCCTGAGCGCTGTCAGCGTGCACCGCGCGCTGCACTCGCTGGAGGCTGGCATGCGCTGCAGGCTGTTTCGCTTGGAGGGTCGCAACTTGCTGCCCACCGATGCGGCCCACGTGCTGGCCGATGTGGCGACCGAAGTGCTGCGCGCCATGTCTGAAGGGGTGCGCGCAACGCGTGAAATGTCGGGTTACGCGGCGGATCGCATACGCATAGGCTCGCTTTATTCGCTGACCAGCCGCACGGTGCCTACGCTGATACGCGGGCTCAAGTTGCGCAAGCCTGACATTCAGACCGAACTGGTGTTGGCCTCTAACGCAGACCTGCTTGTCAAGCTGCGCGACGGTGCCATCGACGCCGCGTTGATGGGCGAAGTAGCGGGCGCCACAGACCTGGAGTCGCAGCTGTTGTTCGAGGACGACTTCTTTTTCGCGGCGCCTGCCAACTCGGTGTACGCCGCAAGGGCGTCGGTCGATTTGCGGGACTGCAAGGACGAGCGCTTCGTGAGCTTGAGCGAAGGCTTCGTCACACGCGAGCGGTTCGACGAAGCCTTTCGCGCTGCGGGTTTTGCGCCTGAGGTTGCCATCACCACAGGCGATATCTTTTCGCTGATGAATTTGATCGACGGAGGCATAGGCTGCTCTTTGCTGCCGGGCCGGGTGCGCGACGTTTTGCCTCGCGATGTGCGGCTGATTGAGATGGTGCCTCGCCACCACGCGATGCAGAGGGTGGTCGTGACGTTTTTGCGCACGCGTGAGCGTGATCCCAACTTGTTATCGCTGCTTGCCGCGAGCCGCGCGTATGCCGCAGAACTCACTCCCCTCGCGTAAGACCGCCCGGGTGACTAGGAATTCGGGCACGCCCGCGATGCTTTCAATATCCGGAACGTTTGTTTATCGGCGTTGATTGATGGCTCGCACGGCCATCGTTATCGTTGTGTTTTGAATAAACAACCAAGTGCCGCCAAGCGGACATTTCGGAGACATTGATGCAGCTCGACAGACGTCAGATTTTGCGCATGGCGGGAACTTCCGCCATCGCCCCTTGGGTGGCAGCGGCACAAGCGCAGACACCTGCTTGGCCCAGCAAGCCCGTGAACATCGTGGTTCCTTTTCCGCCCGGAGGCGGCACCGACGCTTTTGCTCGGCCGCTGTTCGCGCTGATGAGCAAGAACACAGGACGCCAGTTCATCGTCGACAACAAAGGCGGTGCAGGCGGCACCTTGGGTGCGAACTTGGCCGCACGCGCGGCACCTGACGGCTACAACTTTTTCATGGGCGCTGTGCACCACGCCATCGCGCCGAGCATGTACCCCAAGCTCGAATACAACATCGAAACCGATTTCGTGCCGGTGGGTTTGATTTCGAGCGTGCCGCAGGTGATCGTCGTGAATCCCCAGAAGGTGGCCGCGAAAACGCTGCCCGAACTGCTCGACTTTTTGCGCAAGAACCCCGGCAAGCTCAACTACGGATCGGCTGGCAATGGCACCTCGCACCATCTCGCAGGTGAGCTCTTCAAGTTACAGACCAAGACCTTCGTCACCCACATTCCCTACCGCGGTGCAGGCCCGGCATTGCAAGACTTGATCGCTGGCCAACTCGACTTGATGTTTGACGGTCTGGGTTCGTCTGCCAACCACATCAAGGGCGGACGCATCCGTGCCATCGCGGTCGCCGGTGCCAAACCCGCGCCTGGATTCCCGGAGCTGCCGCTGGCCAAGACCAGTGGCGCACCCAACTACGAAGTGGCCACTTGGTACGGCCTGTGGGCACCCAAGGGCACGCCACCCGAGCTGGTCAGCGCCATGCAAAGCGAGATGAGAAAAGCACTCGGCAGTGACGAATTGAAAATGCTGTGGACCGGGTTAGGCACCGAAATGCCCAACCTGTGGGGCGACGACTACCGCAAGTTCGTCTCCGACGAAGTGAAGCGTTGGGCTGAAGTGGTGAAAGCGTCGGGCGCGAAGCTTGAATGAGCTGCCTCATGTCGACAGGCCACATTGCCTCTTGTTCAGCGGACGCGCGAATTGAACTCGCCCCTTGAACCTCGACGCTGGGATCAGCGCGCGACGGAACGAACTCAGCGCCTGTCCCGCGCGGCGGATGAATTGGGTGCGGCGCTGCAAGGCAAAGTCGTCACGTCCTCGCACGCGGTGGCTTTGCTGAATGCGGTGCTGGAATCCGGTGACCGTGTCTGCCTTGAAGGCAACAACCAAAAGCAAGCCGACTTCTTGGCGCAAGCCTTGGTGCAAGTAGATGCCCAACGTGTTCACGATCTGCACATGGTTCAGTCGGTGATCGCGCTGCCTGAGCACTTGGATGTGTTTGAAAGCGGCATTGCCAAGCGTTTGGATTTCAGTTTTTCAGGGCCGCAAGGTTCACGCTTGGCCAAGCTGGTGTCGGCAGGTCGCATCGAGATTGGTGCCATTCACACCTACCTCGAGCTTTATGCGCGTTACTTCATTGACCTGACCCCAAAAGTTGTCCTGATTGCTGCGCAAGCGGCCGACGCCGAGGGCAATCTCTTCACGGGTCCGAACACTGAAGACACACCGGCCATCGTCGAGGCGGCTGCGTTCTCGGGCGGCGTTGTGATTGCGCAGGTCAATGAACTCGTTGACGGACACACCGTGAAACTACCGCGCGTCGATGTGCCTGCGGATTGGGTCGATTTTGTGCTCGCCGCGCCCCGGCCTAACTTCATCGAGCCGCTGTTCACTCGCGATCCGGCGCAGATCAGTGAGATACAGGTCTTGATGGCGATGATGGCCATCAAAGGCATCTATGCGGAGTACGGAGTTCAACGTCTCAATCACGGCATCGGTTTCGACACCGCAGCGATCGAATTGCTGCTGCCCACCTACGGCGAGGCGTTGGGCCTGAAGGGCAAGATTTGCCAGCATTGGGCGCTGAACCCGCACCCGACCTTGATCCCTGCCATCGAAGCCGGGTGGGTCAAGTCGGTGCACTCGTTTGGTTCTGAGCTTGGCATGGAAAACTACATTCGAGCCCGCTCGGATGTGTTTTTCACCGGGGCCGACGGCAGCTTGCGCAGCAACCGCGCCTTTTGTCAGGCGGCCGGACATTACGCCTGCGACCTGTTCATAGGTTCCACCCTGCAAATCGATCTTCATGGCAACAGCTCCACCGCCACGTTGGATCGCATCACCGGCTTCGGCGGGGCACCGAACATGGGGGCCGACGCGCGGGGCCGCCGTCACAGCAGCCCGGCCTGGCTCAAGGCCGGTCGCGAAGCACGCGAAGGCTTGGCCGGTGCACGTGGCACGCCCAGAGGTCAGAAGCTGGTGGTGCAGGTGGTGGAGACCTTCCGCGAGCACATGCAACCGGCTTTTGTCGAAACCTTGGACGCCTGGCACCTCGCCGAACAGGCCGCGATGGCCTTGCCGCCGATCATGATTTACGGCGACGACATGACCCACATCCTCACCGAAGAAGGCCTTGCCAATTTGTTGCTGTGTCGCACCGACGAGGAGCGCGAGCAGGCGATACGCGGCGTTGCTGGCTACACCCTGGTGGGCTTGGGCCGAGACCGCCGCATGGTCGAAAACCTGCGCGACCGAGGTGTGATTCGACGGCCCGCCGACATGGGAATCGACGTGCGCGACGCCACCCGCAACCTGCTGGCGGCGCGTTCCATGCGAGACCTGGTGCGCGCCAGTGGCGGGCTGTACCAGCCGCCCCAAAGATTTCGCAACTGGTGAAGTGTTCATGACGAGCATGGAATCACTCCAGTACGAATTTCCTGGCGAGCGCAGCGTTCAAACTTTCGCGCCGGTCTTGGTGGGTGTCGTCGCGTCGGGCAATCTGGAGGTGCTGGTCGAGCGCGCGGCGTCCGATCGATGCGAGGTGAGCGTTCAGACCTCGGCGCGCGGCTTTGGCAGCATTTGGGCCGCCGTGCTGCAAGACTTCCAACTGCGCCACGGCTACAAGGGCTTGAGTGTGGCGATCAACGACATGGGCGCCACGCCAGCGGTAGTCAGCCTGCGGCTGGACCAGGCCGTGGCTGGGCTAAAAAAAGTCGCGCCATGAGTCCGATCGCCAACCGCCAAGCCAACGCCAGCTTCGCCGAATGCTCAGCGCGCCAGCGCGTCGCGTTGATCCTTGACGATCACACTTTTTGCGAATGGCTACCGCCGTCAGCGCGGGTGACGAGCCCGCACTTGGCGCAGCTGGGCGTGCCAGCCGCTTTCGACGACGGCGTGGTCATCGGGCGCGGAAAGCTGGACCGGCACGAGGTGTTCATTGCCGCGCAGGAAGGTGAGTTCATGGGCGGTGGCGTGGGCGAGGTTCATGGTGCCAAGCTGGTCGGACTGCTGCGGCGCGCGCTGCGTGACAAGCCGGCTGCCGTGCTGCTGCTAGCCGAATCAGGCGGTGTGCGTCTGCATGAGGCCAACGCCGGGCTGATCGCCGTCAGCGAGGTGATGCGCGCGCTGCTCGATGTGCGTGCCGCGGGCATCCCCGTCATTGTTTTGATAGGCGGTGCCAACGGCTGTTTTGGCGGCATGGGCATCGTCGCCCGTTGTGCCGACCACGTGGTCATGAGCGACAGCGCCCGGCTGGCGATGTCGGGGCCCGAAGTCATAGAGGCATCGCATGGCGTGGAGGAATTTGATTCGCGCGACCGCGCCATGGTGTGGCGCACAACAGGCGGCAAACATCGCTACTTAAGCGGCGATTGCGATGTGCTGGTGGACGACGACGTGCAGGCCTTCCGCGCGGCAGCCATAGACGGCTTGGCTTGCGCCAACGCCGTGACGCTGCAAAGCTTGGAGTCGGAACACCAGTTGCTGGCCACGCGGCTGCGCGAAGCGCCCGAAGGTGCCGATGCCGTGGCGTTGTGGCGGCAGTTGGGCATCAGCGATGCGGCACGCGTGCCCGATTTGGATGCAGCGGCCGTGCGCGCGCTGGTCAGCGCCTGAGGAGCAGGGCATGCAATGGAATCTTTTGCTGCAGCAGCTCTTCGGTACCGAGCACCAGGTCTGTGCAGATGGGGATTTTTTAAGCGGCACGGCGCAACTCGATGGTGCCGCCATAACAGTGATTGGCAGCACAAATCACGCGCCTGTGGGTGTGGCCATGGCGCTGCAACAGGCGCGTGCCGTGCTCGACACGCTGACCCATCACCCGGGCCGCGCGATATTGCTGCTGGTGGACACGCAAGGTCAGCAACTGCGCCGCCGCGACGAACTGCTGGGCATCAACCGCGCCATGGCCCACCTCGGTTGCTGCATCGACTTGGCGCGCCGCCACGGTCACCGTGTGGTCGGCCTGGTGTATGACCAAGCGCTGTCGGGTGGCTTCATCACTTCAGGCCTGATCGCCGACGCTTGCTACGCGCTGCCCGAGGCCGAGATCCGCGTCATGCGCATCCCTGCCATGGCGCGCGTGACCAAAATCTCCGAGGCGCGCTTGGCCGAACTTTCACTCGACAACCCGGTGTTCGCTCCGGGCGTGCAGAACTACGTGGCCATGGGCGGCGTGCAGGCGGTGTGGACAGGCGATCTGCAAGACTGCCTTCGCCAGGCCTTGCGCGACGCGCCACGCATCGATGAGCGTGCCCACGACGGCGCAGCGCGCGGCGGACGGCGCCTGGCGCGCGCCGTGGCCGAGCGCGTTTTGACGGCCTGACAAGCACGTCAGCGCGATCGACATGCTTGCGCTTCGTCGTCACCAACTTGTGCGGCTGACCGAAACGGGCTGGGCTGCGGTGCAGTCGCTGCCATGGGATGAGCCTGCGCGTGCTTGTCTGGCGCAGTGGGCCACGCACCGCTTGCCGCTGGTCGTCACTCAGCAGCGCGCCGGACTGCCGCCTTCGCATGTGGCGCTGGGCCTGCCCGCACCGCTGCAATGGAGGCGTCGCCGCATCGCCTTGCACGTGCCACTGAGCAGCGTGCTGTATTTCGATGACTTCCCCACCGCCGCCGCAGTGGCCGCTTTGTTATCCATCAGCGTACTCACCAGCGTACCCACCCGCGTACCCACCAGCATTCGCGACGGCTGGCTGTCGCTGGCCGCTGCGCTCACTGAGCTTGGCGCCGCGCCCAGGGTGTACGGCAGCTTTGGCTGGCAGCAGCTCACCGGCTTGCCCTACCTTCATGCCGATTCCGACCTGGATCTGCACTTGTCCGTAAGCGACGCTCGTGCGGCAGATGTTGTCGCAGATGCGTTGTCGCGCGCCCCATTTGCCAAGCCCAGGCTGGACGGCGAACTTGTGTTTTTTGACGGCAGCGCTGTTGCTTGGCGCGAGTGGTGTCAATGGCGCGCAGGGCGCGTTGAAAAAATCCTCGTCAAGCGCCTCACAGGCGTGGCGATGGAGGCTGGCACGGCTTGGCTGGGCGAGAGGCAAACGTGCTGAACGCCGTTTTCCAAGCGAGCAAAGCGCCGTCGAGTGCGCGGCCCAGGGCTCAGCGCACAGGCCGCGCTGCGATTGCCGCGCTTTACGATGAACTGGCGCTGGCTCCCAAACCGGGGTTGGTCTCGTTCGAAGACGCGGGCAGCCACACCGACATGGACGCCACCACCTACATTCGCAGCCTGTTCTCGCTGCGCCACTACTTTGTGCGTGCCGCCATGCTCGGCGCGGCCAGCGCACCATTTGCTGAACTCGAAGCGGCCGGTGTGCAAGCTGAAGCCCGCATGCTGTTGGCGACAGGCGGTGTCAACACCCACCGGGGTGCAATTTTTTCGATCGGGCT
>JBBRGA010000138.1:0-9121 GCA_038241115.1 Burkholderiales bacterium
TGGCAGGCCCGGCCATGGACCGAGCGTCTTCTGGAGCGCTTGGCAACGCTGCTGCACAGCCAGCTATAGCTGCCCGCGTCGGCCGCGCAGCTTGCGCAACTCGCGCAGCGCCCAGGGAGCCAATACGCCGGCAGTCAGCCCTGCGACACCCACGGTGACGAGGGTGGTGACGCGTGTGGTGACGAGTTAAGTGAGCGAGGCGCCGGACTCAGGCTTGCTGTCTGATGCTCGTGTGTCAACAGCTGGAACCTGCCCGGCGGCTTCTTCCACGGCGGCCACCGGCTGAGCATTCGGTTCGCCTGTAGACGAAGTTGTCGCCGGCGTCAGCGCCGGTGTCTTCGGCACCTCGTCCTCCGCGAGGTGGCGCATCGAACCGAAAGTCTTGGCGTAGACCCAGGTGAATTCGGCCCCGATGAGGAATATCTGCGCCGAGTAGTAGACCCACACGAAAACGACGATCAGCGAGCCTGCGGCGCCAAAGGCCGAGGCCACACCACTCTTGCCGATGTAGGTGCCGATGAGCACCCGCCCGACCGTGAAGAGCAATGCCGTGACGATGGCGCCGACCCAGACGTCGCGCCACTGCACCCGTACCCGCGGCATGATTTTGTAGATCATCGCGAACACACCTGTGGTCAGCACGAAGCCGATGGCCATGTTGAGCAGCTGCGCCAACACTTCCCAACCGGCGAACGCACCCGACCACCATTTGTCCAGCGCGGACACGGCTGCACCCATGACGAGTGAAACCATCAACAGAAATGCGATGCCCAGCACCATGCCGAACGACAGCAGACGTGCGCGCACCAAGCCCCACAGACCGCCGGAGCGGTTGCGAACCGGCGCACGCCAGATCCGGTCCAGCGCATCTTGCAGCTCGCCGAACACCGAGGTCGCGCCGATCAGCAACACCGCCATGCCGATCACGGTGGCGAGCACACCCTGCGCCGGCTTGTCGCTCACGCTCGCCAGGATGGCCTGGACAGCCTTGGCGGCGTCCGCACCGAGCAAAGATTGCAACTGGCCGAAAACCTCGCCACGTACCGCGTCTTCGCCAAAAACCAGCCCGGCGATCGAGATCACGACCAGCAGCAATGGGGCCATCGAAAAAACGCTGTAGTAGGACAGGGCTGCGCCCATGCTGGGCGCGTAGTCGGCCACCCAAGCGCTGGCCGCTGCCTTGACCAGCTTCAGCCATGACGGCCGCGATTCCTTCAACGATTGCAAGCTGCCCGGCCCGACGACGGCGTCGCTCATCGCGGCACCGCCGGCATGCCGGACGCCAAGGCCTGCGGGCGGTGGACTGGCGGGCGGTCGACATGCGGGCGCGTTATTTTCTGCATCGGGATCTCCTGAAATGGTCAAAGAAACAACCGGTCTGCCGTCGTGAATCGCAAATCACGCACCGAGCGGCCGTGCTGGCCCAGCCAGCGTCAGAAACTGTCTCTACGCCTTCGCGGTAGTGAAGGGCTTGGTGGTGTCTGGCAGGCCGTTGGCCAGCCTTTCGTACTCTGAAATCACCTGCGCGCCGAGAAGCAGCAAGGTTGCAGCCAGCTCCAGACTCAGCAGCACGGCAATCGCGGTTGTCAGCGAGCCATAGACGGTGCCGATTTGCGACAGCGTCGTGAAATACCACACCAGCAGGTGACGTGAAATCTCCCAGAGCACGGCCGCCACCACCGCGCCGACCAGCGCGTGCCGCCACGACAAGCGGCCGACGGGCATCACCATGTAGATCGAGGTCAGCACAAAGATCTCGCCGCCCAGCCCCAGCAGGTACAGCAGCGTGCCTGAAAGGCCGCTCAGCGACCAACTGCCCCACAAGAAATCGACACGCTGCGTTCCCATGACCTGCAGGCTGCCGGCCACCACAGTTACCACCAGCAGGCCGACGCCGAGGCACACGATGTAGACGTACGGGATGACGGCTGAGACGAAAAAACGCCTGCGACGAATGACCACGCGGTGATGGAATATCACCGACATGGCGTTCTCAAGAACCGTGAAGGCAAGCGAACTGAAGAACAACATGCTGCCCAGCAGCACCCAACCGGCAACTTCGCGGTGGACCAGGAAAGTTGCCAGTTCCCGCACGACCGCGCTCGACTGACCGGGTATCAGCCATTCAAGATAGCGCCCCACAGTTCTCAAGAGCTCGGTCTGGTCGATGAAGTGCGACAGCGCGATGACCGTCAAGATCAACAGCGGCACAAGCGACAGCAACGCGTAATAGGCAATCGCGCCCGCCATCAACAGGCCCTGATTGGCGCGAAATGCCTTCAAGGTCTGTAGCGCAAATGCACCCGGGTGCTGCAGCAGCAGGATGGCGCGATGACCAGGGCGAAGTAGGGCGTGTCTGACGCTGCTCACTCAGCAAGACTTAAAACAAAAACCAAGTTTTTCATGCCACTCGTCTAAAGATGATCAGGGGTTTATCGGCCCCGACAGGGCCTGATTCACGCCTTGTGTTCGTCGGGCACCTTGCCCCCGTTTTGCGCGAGTTTTGTCATCACTTGCTTGTGCAGCCAAATGTTCATGGCGGCAGAGTCGTTCATGTCGCCATTGAAGTGGAGTTCGGTGGCGAGTGACTTTCTGGCGCCCAGGCTGCTGTCAAGGCTCAGCAACTTCATCAGATCGACGATCGAGGTGTGCCAGTTGAGTTTTTCCGGATTGCTCGCCGCTCGCTCGTTGAGGATTTGCTCCACATCGACCTGCGGCAGTGTGACTGAGGTGGCCGGCGCGGCGACCGCAACACTCGCAGGCGCGGCGTCTGGCTGGGCGGCAGGCGCTGTCACTGATGGATGGCTTGAGGGGAATATTTTGGCGAGGATGCTGCTGAAAATGCTCATGAATAAATCCTTTGATGTGTTGCTTGTTGCGTGGATGAAAGTGGCTTACTGCGTCGAATCGGCGGTAGGAACGCCTGCAAAAAGCGACATGGCCGAGCTCGACGGGTCATAGGTTTTTTGGTTCTAAATCAATGCGGCCCAAGGCTATTGCGATGGGTGCGGGCGACTCGTCAGAAAACGGCGCGTTCGCTTGTCAGACGATCAATCCAAAACCCCAAGCGCTTTGCTCTCTCAAGACCAGCTACGGTAAATATGCTCTAATTGGAATCTAATTAGATTCCAATTGGATTCCATGACGAATATCAAGTCGATTGAACCGCGTCAGCGCGCAGGGGAGACCGAGAAGATGACCGTGAATGTCGGCGTGGTCGATCTTGGCCAGGTGGACTTGCTTGTGCAGGAAGGTTTCTATTCGAACCGGTCTGACCTCATGAGGACAGCACTGCGCAACCAACTCACTTTGCACGCTGAAACGGTCAAGCAGACGGTCGCTCGGCGCACTCTGACGGTAGGCCTTCAGCACTTGAGCCGTGCCGATCTCGAGGCCGCGGTTGCGGCAGGCCAGCGTCTGCAAGTCCAAGTGGTTGGACTTGCGCGAATCGCTGACGACGTCACCCCTGAACTGGCTCTGGCAGCCATCGAATCCGTGACAGTCCTGGGCGCATTTCAGGCCAGCAGTGCGGTTCGAAAAGCTTTGTCAGGGCGTATCCATTGATTCCTTCTTCCGATCTGACAACTGAGTAACTCACCCATGAAAAGCCCATTCAATTTCCGTGCTGCGTCCTTCGACGCCGATGCCATCAATGAAACGATTCGCAATGCGCTGGCATCCGCCGGGCTCAGCACGACGTCAGGCCCGATGCGAACAGTGACCGATACGATCCGGCGCGCATTGCAAGCTTCTTCGATGCCCGCTACGCGCGGCGACGAGCCCGCTCGCACAGACGTGATCGATGTCGTCGCGCGTGTTGTTGAGCGTGTCGACGAGAAGCAGCAACACGCCAGCGTTCGGCAACCCGAGCAGTCGTCGCTCGACAAGCCGCAGTCGCCTGTCAGCAGCTTTGACACTTTTGAGTACGCCAACGGTGCGGGTCAGCGCGCGTACAAACTCTACGTGCCCGCGCGGATCGAAGCCTCGCCGCCGCTCGTCGTCATGCTGCATGGCTGCACCCAGTCGGCAGACGATTTCGCATCCGGTACCCGTATGAATCGCCTTGCCGACGAGCACGGCTTCCTGGTGGTCTATCCCGAACAGGCGGGCAGTGCGAATCCGTCGAAATGCTGGAACTGGTTCAAGGCGCAAGACCAGGTGCGCGACTCAGGAGAGCCCTCACTCATCGCCGGCATCGTGCGCGAGGTGGCTGCGGGCCTTGGCGTCGATACGCGCCGCATCTTCGTGGCAGGCCTGTCAGCCGGTGGGGCGATGGCGGTGATCCTGGGTGAAACCTACCCAGATCTGTTCAGCGGCGTCGGCGTGCACTCAGGTTTGCCGTACGGCAGTGCCCACGACATCCCGTCGGCAATGGCTGCCATGAAGGGCGGCCTTGGCAGGAGTGCGAGTCCCAAAAGCGCGCCGCGCCAAGACAAAACAGCTCGCAGCCACACCGCTCAGGCAGTTCCGACCATCGTGTTCCATGGTGACCGGGATCACACCGTGCAGCAAGCCAACGGCAGCGAAATCGTGCGGCAGGCGATCGATGCACACGCTGCCAGCAACGTGGACATGCCGATCAGTCAGAGCTTGCACAGCGGAACTTCCCCAGGCGGTCGAAAGTTCGGCCGCACGGTCTACGGTGATGCCGCTGGGCGGCCCTGCGTTGAGTCATGGACCGTGCACGGCGCTGGCCACGCTTGGTCGGGCGGCAGCGCAAGCGGCTCGTACACCGACGCCAGCGGACCGGATGCTTCCGCCGAAATGGTGAGATTTTTCTTGTCGCTCAGCCCTGCAGTCGCGTGAGTGCCAAAGGTCGCTCGTACCGGCGGATGTGCCAACACGCAATCGCGGTGCTCGGCTCAGTAGCGTGTCAGCGCGAAGAGTCTGCGAGGTTTTGCCGAGGAAGACGTGCACCACGCGATCAACACCAAGAGCGCCACCTGAATCGGTAGACGCAGCCACAGGGACCAGGTCGGAATCGATGCAAAGAGCTCGGGCACTTGAAGCATGTAGATGTGCACCGGCGTCACTGCCAGCGTCAGCACAAAAAGGCCTATGCCGGCTGCCTTTCGCGTGCGCGAGATCAGCAGTCCGAATGCCCCAATCAGCTCGAGCGCACCGCTGAGAAGCACCGCCTCGCGTGGCCACGGGATGTAGGGCGGCACCAGCCGCATCTCAATGTCAGTGGCAACAAAGTGGGCGATCCCGCCCAGAAAAAACCACACAAAGACAAATCCCGTGGCGGCCAAGCGGTAGCCCGACATGCTGTCGACCGCGCTTACTCCTTGCAGAGTCGTGTCGGCGATGTGGAAGTCGGTCCCGACAGCAAAAGGTCGGCGTGTGGTTTGAACGTTCATGCCTCAAGCCACAGGCCGGTGGGACGGTCTGACCCGAGGCTGTCGCAACTCGTTGCAACAAAAAGTGCGCGCATCGTTTTCCCGGTGATTTGGACTGGACGCCCGATCTTAGAGACGCCTGTGTAGCTGCCTGTAGGACGCCGTCGCCTGCGTCGGTAGGAGCTTCGACAGCAAGGCCGATTTGCAAATTCAGAGGACAACAGGCCCCGTCTTGCGTCTGGGGGCCTGTTGCTTTCAATCGCTGCATCGCATCGAACTCAGGTCACACGACCTCTGCGAAACATGTTGACGATGGCCAGCAAGATGACCGCGCCGACCAACGACACCAGCAGCGCGCCAATGCTGAAGGCATCCTGATTGATTGTTGGCACTCCGATCAAAGGAGAAATCAGCCAGCCTCCCAAAAAGGCTCCGACGATGCCCACCACGACGTTCAAGATCACGCCTTGCTGCGCGTCTGTTTTCATGATCATGCTGGCCACCCAACCGATCAGCCCACCTACTACCAACCAAATAATGAAGTTCATAAAATTTCTCCCCGCAAATGTCAATTGATGGATTCGCTCCGCCTGAGCAGACCGGGCATTGAACCGTTCATTGCCGTGAAGATTGTTTGTTTTGGGCCGCGTCAGGGCAGCCAGTAAAGAGCGACGCATCTTGTAGGAAAACGCTCCCTCGCAAATTGCGGCACCGCGACGCGTTCAGGCGTTACCCATGGCCTACATTGGCACAACCAACACTCAACGCAGACACCATGGCAACGCACACGCTTCAAAGAGCAACCTGGTTTGCCATCGGTTTTTTGATTGCCTCGATCAGCGGCGTCTTGGCTGTCAACTTCGTTTCGGGCGAGAAAGAAATAGGGCGCCGCGTCGAGCGGTTGTACTCACTCGACGATCCTCAATTTGCCCGCGAGCTCGGAGTGCTTCTGGGACCGCCTTTTCTCCAGGGCAATGCCGTGCAGGTGCTTTTGAACGGCGATGAAATCTTCCCGCCCATGCTTCAGGCCATTCGCGAAGCCACCACGTCGATCACGTTCGAGACCTACATCTACTGGTCGGGTGGAATTGGGCAACAGTTTGCTGCGGCATTGGCCGAAGCTGCCCAGCGGGGGGTCAAATGCCACGTGTTGCTGGACTGGGTCGGCAGCGCAAAGATGGATAAGGCATTGTTGAATCAATTGACGGCCGCAGGCGTGCAGGTTCGGCGCTTTCATCCGCCTCACTGGTCGCACCTGTCTCGCCTGAACAATCGCACCCACCGCAAGCTGCTTGTGGTCGATGGCCGCGTCGGCTTCACCGGGGGTGTGGGCATTGCCACGCATTGGACGGGCCGCGCGCAAGACCCTGCGCATTGGCGCGACACCCATTTTCAGATCAGCGGTCCGGTGGTGGCGCACATGCAGGCCGTATTTCTGGACAACTGGATCAAGGTGACGGGCCACGCTCTTCACGGGCAGGCGTATTTTCCGCCGCTGCCAGCGCAAGGAAAGATGCAGGCGCAAATGTTCAGCAGCTCGCCCTCCGGTGGCAGCGAAAGCATGCGGCTCATGTACCTGTTTTCCATCACCGCAGCGGCGAAGTCGATTGATCTGTCTGCGGCCTATTTCGTGCCAGACGATTTGACGACACTGGCGCTGGTCGAAGCACTGAAGCGCGGCGTCAAGGTCAGGATCGTTGTTCCAGGCGCTCACACTGACAGCGATGCAGTGCGCAGCGCATCGCGTGCAACATGGGGACCGCTGTTGCTTGCGGGGGCCACGATTGCGGAGTACGAACCGACGATGTACCACTGCAAGGTAATGATCGTGGACGGTTTGCTGACATCGGTGGGCTCGACGAACTTCGACAACCGGTCGTTCCGCCTGAACGACGAAGCCACACTGAATATTCTGGATGCCGAATTCGCGCGGCAGCAAATCGAGATATTCAACGCCGACCTCGCGAAGTCGAAGGTAGTGAACTTCATCGACTGGTCGAACCGCCCATGGACCGAGAAACTGGCCGAGCGCTGGAGCAGCCTAGTGGCGTCTCAACTCTGACTTGAAGTCGTGGCTTGCTATATGCACCGCGAAGAGGTGCCCAACCTGGCGTTGAACAACCTGCTCGCCACGGTCAAGGCAACCGCAGGAATCCGTGTGATAGGCGTTTTTTTACCGGAGGATTAGGGCGTGCAGATCAACGTAAAGGCTGATCTATGACTCCAGCGAACTTTCTGCTGTTCACGGCAGGCCTGCAGATGATTCAACCGTGACTCCCGCTCGGGGGCCATTTGCATCCGTCGGCTGAGACTGTGGGTCATCCCAAAGATGTCCGCCCCGGTCTAAGCCGTAGATCACGATGCCCATTATCGACTGCAGCGTCCACCCTACAACCGATTTGTCATTCGCATGGGATATTGCCGTCTTCATCACCCACCAGTCCACTGCGGCCATGACGCTGACTGCTTCATTCACAACCTGCATCACCGGCAGCACAACGGTGGGCCCCATGCCGGATGACAGCCAGTTTGAAATACCGCTCATGTTCGTTCTTTCAGGTGCATTGCAGGCTGCATGCGTTTAACCCTGAGGGTAATGATCAGGCGTTTTTTACTCTGTGCGGCGGCACACAGAGGGACGTCTTTACTCCCACATCAACAGTAGAGTGCGATGCGCAAACTGATCGTCATGGTCGTCCTCGGCTGCGTATGGAAAAGTACGTCTCTCGCAAAAGCGCAGACTCTACGACGCCCGTTGCAACGCAGCCGGGACCGGCAATCAGTGACCTCGTACCTTCTCCTGCGGCTCTGCCGACAGTCGACGTGCAGAAAATCCTTAGACAACGGATGCGAGCCGCGCCAGAACTCAACTGGCGAAGTTCCACCGTCGACCTGAAGAATTTAGGAGTTTTTTTATCGACGACACAGATGGAAGTGAGTATGTGGCTCGAGGACAAAGCTGACTCACATGCGCTGCGCGTCTGAATCAAGCCTTCGGCAAGCGGGCCGTTTCGCTGATGATTTCGTCGTACTGTTTTTTCAGGAGCGACATCACTGAAAAAGACGGAGGCGATTCAAAATCGTCTATCGCTTTCTTGAAGTGCTGAGCCACGGATTCTTCGCCCCTGCGCACTGCCGGCAACACGCCGCCGTCCAAATCTGTCACCCAGTCCCGCACTATTACGACGGCCTTGTTCAGGGTGCCTTGAAGTGATGAGTCGTCTGAACCTGCATCGCGCAATCGCGTAAGTTCAGACTGTTGTTCTGCTGCATGACGTTGATGCATTTCGGTGAGCCGCCGGATGATGGGTGCAATTTCCGGCTCAACCCGGTTGGCCATTTCGCCGTAACCTTTTAAAACGTCATTGGTCGCTGTGTGAACGTCGTGCAGGGCTTCAAGTTCGCGAGAGCTCATGGTGATTTTCCAGTTGATGCGGCAAATGTGCCGACGCGCCGCAATTCGCGGCAACTGGAATTCATCGTACCGACGACGCAGCGCCGCCGTTAACGGACAAATCCGCAAGCTTTTGTAGGCCGCAGACGACAGCGACGCCGTCGCTGCACAGAGTCGGCGTTGGCGTGCGCAAATCTGGCGGTTATGCGCTGGAATTCAGCGGCTGTAGTCACCCAGCAACCTCGTGAGCGCGTCTATGTCGACCGGCTTCACAAGGTGATGATCGAACCCCGCCGCTTTTGACTTTCGCAGGTGTTCTTCTTGACCCCAGCCGGTCAAAGCGATCAACACCATTTGTGCGCCCCATGGCTGTTCGTTGATCTTGCGG
>JBBRGA010000139.1:0-8866 GCA_038241115.1 Burkholderiales bacterium
GTTTTGTCGCAAACATTCCGCACCATGATTCATTCGCGTTTGGAACTCGGCATGAAGGGCTACGAGCGCAGTCATCCCAACACCACCATCCTGTTGTTTGAGCCCGATCACCGCGACCCGGAAATGTTTTTGGCCAACACCTTCAGCTACCGCCAGCGTCGGGCGCTGGCCGAGCACGCGTACCAGCAAACCCGAAAAATGTTGCGCGAGCGGCGCGGTGTCATGAGCGCGCAATTGGCACCGCACGGCGTGACCATTCGACAGGATGTGCTGGACGACCTGGGCCGCACCTTGGTGAGTCATCAGCGCGCGAAAGCCTCGGTGCGCAACCGCTCGGGCCGCGCCATTCACAAGCTGGAGCAAACGCTGAACGATTTGGAGCAGGCGATTCAGGCGGCCTGATATTCAGGACGGTCACTCCTAAGGAGTGAAGGTGCCGGGGAACACCCAGATCAACGCAGCCGTCATCGTCACGTAACGTAAAAATTTGCCGATGGCCATGTACAAAACACAAGGCCAAAACGGCAGCTTCAACCAACCTGCCACGGCGCACAGCGGGTCGCCCACGACCGGCAACCACGACAGCAAACAGGCTTTGGCGCCAAAGCTTTTGAGCCAGCCCAGAGCTCGACCCTCGATGTGCCTGTGGGTGACTTTTTCAACGGCGCGCTCGGCGCCGTAACCCATCCACCACGTCACCGCGCCACCCAAAGTGTTCCCCGCTGTGGCCACCAGCACGGCGGGCCAGAACATGGCCGGATTGAGTTTGACCAATCCAAACACGGCAGGTTCTGAGCCCAGCGGGAGCAAAGTGGCTGACACGAAAGAGATCACGAAAATGGTGCTCAGCCCCAAACTGGGCAAGGCCAAGGCCGCCAATACCGACGCCATCATTGCTTCAAACCATGCTTGCATAACCCGCATTATGCGAAAGCGCCAGAGGCAACATACCCATCGATTTCGTCAAAAACGCGCCGCTATACTCTGCCTCCTTTTTGAGCAACTTCGCTTCTCACCAGACCGGCACCGCGTGCTGATTCACCTATGAAAATTGGCCACATCGAACTGGCAAACCGCCTGTTTGTCGCGCCAATGGCAGGGGTGACCGACAGGCCGTTCCGCCAGCTTTGCAAGCGTTTGGGCGCCGGCTATGCAGTCAGCGAGATGATCACCTCGCGCAAGGAGCTGTGGAACACCTTGAAGACCAGCCGCCGGGCCAATCATGAAGGCGAGGTCAACCCAATCGCCGTGCAGATTGCCGGCACCGACGCCGCCATGATGGCCGAGGCTGCTGCCTACAACATCGACCGTGGCGCGCAGATCATTGACATCAATATGGGCTGTCCTGCCAAAAAGGTGTGCAACAAATGGGCGGGCTCGGCGCTGATGCAGGACGAGCCTTTGGCACTCGAGATCATTCAAGCCGTGGTGGCTGCGTGTGCGCCGCGCAACGTGCCGGTGACTCTGAAAATGCGCACCGGTTGGTGCCACGCGCAGCGCAATGCGGTGCGCATTGCACGCGCTGCCGAAAGCGCTGGCGTGGCCATGGTGACAGTGCACGGCCGCACGCGCGAGCAAGGCTACAAAGGCGAGGCCGAGTACGACACCGTGGCGGCAGTGAAGGCTGCGTTGACCATTCCTGTGGTGGCCAACGGCGACATCACTTCACCCAAAAAAGCAGCGCAGGTACTGCGTGACTCGGGCGCAGACGCCATCATGATCGGCCGCGCGGCGCAGGGTCGCCCTTGGATCTTTCGCGAGGTGGCTCATTACTTGCGCACTGGTGAGCACCTGCCAGAACCCGAAGTGTTGCAAGCCAAAGCCTGGTTGCTGGAACACCTTCACGACCACTACGGTTTGTACGGCGAGCACGTCGGTGTGCGCACCGCACGCAAGCACATTGGCTGGGCCGTGCGCGAACTGCCCGGCGGCGAGGCGTTTCGCGCAAAGATGAATTTGTTAGAGACCGTGGACACACAAGTGCGCGCCGTCACCGATTGGTTTGACCAACTGGCGGACGCGCATCATTTTTTACCTTCGTCAGTTTTTCAAGCCGACGCCATCGCCGAAACCGCATGAGTAACAGTCCGAGCAAAAAACACATCGAAGAATGCGTTCGAGACAATTTGGAAACTTACTTCAAGGACCTGCGTGGCGTCGAGCCTGCGGCCATGTACGAGATGATCCTTCGGGTGGTGGAAAAGCCGCTGCTCGACGTGGTCATGAAGCACGCCGATCAAAACCAAAGCCGTGCCGCAGACTGGTTGGGCATCAACCGCAACACACTGCGGCGCAAACTGGTGGAGCACAAGCTGGTGAAGTGAGGTTTCAGCTTTCTGAAGCTTGCCCGCCACTTTCATCCATGTCATCACTCCTCGTTTTCAATTGCAGACGCATGGGCTGCGTGGGACTTCCTTCGACACCTCAGCACAGTCGGAAAAGCCACCTCAACCCTAACGAACTTTTGTTGTGTTCGGAAAACCCGCAAATCAGCCGGCCGCACCCATGACCTCATTCCCATTCACCGCCCTCATTTCCGTGTCCGATAAAACGGGCGTTCTTGACTTCGCGCGCGAGTTGCATGCGCTGGGCTGCAAGCTGTTGTCCACCGGTGGCACCGCCAAATCGCTGCTCGAGGCGGGGCTGCCCGTGACCGAGGTGGCTGAGCACACCGGCTTCCCAGAAATGCTCGACGGACGCGTGAAAACGCTGCACCCCAAAGTTCACGGCGGTTTGTTGGCGCGGCGTGACGTGCCCGAGCACATGGCCGCGTTGCAGCAACACGGCATCGCCACCATCGACTTGCTGGTGGTGAATTTGTACCCCTTTGAGGCGACCGTGGCCAAGCCCGGCTGCACGCTGGAAGACGCGATAGAAAACATCGACATCGGCGGCCCGGCCATGGTGCGCTCGGCGGCCAAAAATTGGAAAGATGTGGCGGTGCTGACGGACGCAGCGCAGTACGCGGGCGTTTTGGCCGAGTTGAAAAGCGGCGGCATCCAACAGGCCACGAAGTTTGCTTTGGCGGTTGCCGCCTTCAACCGCATTGCGGTGTACGACGGGGCCATCAGCGATTACTTGTCTTCGTTAAACGCAGACGGCAGCACCAGCGAATTTCCGGGCCAGGCCAATCCCCGCTTTGTCAAGCTGCAAGACCTGCGTTACGGCGAAAACCCGCATCAAAACGCAGCCTTCTATCGCGATATGAACCCCGCCATCGGCTCGCTGGTGACGGCGCAGCAACTGCAGGGCAAAGAGCTGTCGTACAACAACATTGCCGATGCCGATGCGGCGTGGGAATGTGTGAAGAGTTTCAGCGCGCAACCGTCAGCGCTTGCAACTTCGGCGGCGACGTGCGTCATTGTCAAACACGCCAACCCCTGCGGCGTGGCGGTGGGTGCTGACGCGGCCGAGGCTTACGCCAAGGCTTTCAAAACCGACCCGACCTCAGCCTTCGGCGGCATCATTGCCTTCAACTGCGAGCTCGACGCCGCCGCTGCCGCTCTGGTGGCAAAGCAGTTTGTCGAAGTCTTGATGGCACCGAGCTTCTCGCCCGAGGCATTGGCGCTGTTTGCAGCCAAGCCCAACACCCGCGTGCTCAAAATCGCGCTTCCGCCTACCGACAAACCGGGCACTAACCTGGGCCGCAATGCGCAAGACATGAAGCGCGTGGGCTCGGGCGTGCTGATCCAGTCGGCCGACAACCACGAACTGCAAATCGGCGACCTCAAGATCGTCACATTGAAGCAGCCCAACGCGGAGCAACTGAGTGACTTGATGTTTGCCTGGAAGGTGGCCAAGTACGTGAAAAGCAACGCCATTGTTTTTTGTGCGGGCGGCATGACCTTGGGCGTGGGTGCGGGCCAGATGAGCCGCATCGACTCGGCGCGCATTGCCAGCATCAAGGCGGAAAACGCCGGGCTGAGCCTGGCTGGATCGGTGGTGGCCAGCGACGCATTCTTTCCTTTCCGCGACGGCCTCGATGTGGTGTGCGAAGCCGGCGCCACCTGCGTGATTCAGCCGGGCGGCTCGATGCGCGACGACGAAGTGATCGCCGCTGCCAACGAGCGCGGCATTGCCATGGTGTTGACGGGCGTGCGGCATTTCCGCCATTGATTTGTTCTGCCTGCTCAATGCCGCGCACGCCCAAAGCCGCCTAAGCTCAGAGTCAAATGAATTCACCTTCCGCATGAAGCTTCCAGAGGCAGCTGGCCTGTTCCTGGTAGGCCTGGCCCGCCTCATCACAGGTGCGCAGGGCCATTGGTACGGCTGCCCGCCCAAAGCCGAGCAGCGTATTTACTTTGCCAACCATCAAAGCCACTTCGACGGCCTGTTGATTTGGGCCGCGCAGCCGCGCGAACTGCGGGCGCAAACGCGTTTGATCGCGGCGCGCGATTACTGGACGGCCAGTCCGCTCAAACGCTGGATCACGACCGACATCCTTAACGCTGTCTATGTCAGCCGTTCGCGAACCCAGGACGAAGATCCGCTCGAGCCATTGATGGAAGCGCTGCGCAATGGCGATTCGCTGGTGATATTTCCCGAAGGCACGCGCGGCAACAAGGGTGACCCGGCAGCGTTCAAAGCGGGCCTCTTCCATTTGGCCGAGGCTTTCCCCCATGTTCAGTTGATACCGGCCTGGGTCGACAACGTTCAGCGCGTCATGCCCAAGGGCGAAGTGGTGCCGGTGCCGATACTGTGTTCGGTCACCTTTGGCGCGCCGTTGCAGCTCAATCCCGGCGAAGACAAGCGCGAGTTCTTGACGCGTGCGCGAGCCGCGGTGATGGCCTTGAAGGACGTGCAGTCTGGCGATGCGCCTGCTGCTGCGGCTTGACGGCTTGACCTTCGAAATACGCGCTGTGATCGAACGCCATGCTTGACGGTTTGCGAGCACTCGCCAGTCTGAGCATTTCGCAGCAAGTCGGCTTGCTGTTCGTGGGCTTGTTCGGCGCGCTGTCGCTCATCACGGTGGTGGCGTTTGGCGGCACGCTGCGCGACCGCAGCGCCGCACAGATCGACACCCACGAGCGGTTCAAGCGTGATCTGCGATCGGTATGGGTGGGCGCTGTTTTGTTTTGGCTGGCCTGGGCCTCGGGTGCGGTGGTGGCGACCCTGCTTTTTGGTGTGCTGTCCTTTGTGGCGCTGCGCGAATTCATCACACTCACACAAACACGGCGCGGTGACCACCGCAGCTTGCTGCTGGCCTTTTTTGTGGTGCTGCCGTTCCAGTTTGTATTGGCGGGCAGCAGGCGTTTCGATTTGTTCACCGTCTTCGTGCCGGTGTATGTTTTTTTGGCGATGGCCGTGGTCAGCGCGCTGGGCAACGACGCGACCCGGTTTTTAGAACGCACCGCCAAAATCCAATGGGGTGTCATGGTGTGCGTGTACGGCATGAGCCACGCACCCGCGTTGTTGTTGCTCGACCTGCCCGGTTACCAAGGGCGCGGTGCCTTCTTGGTGTTTTATCTGGTGATGGTGGTGGCCACCGCTCAGTTGGTGCAAGAAGCCGCCAGCCGCCGCCTGCGCCGCCGCCCGGTCGCGCGTGCTATCAGCCGATCCTTCTCATGGCGTGCTTGGGGCGTTGGTTCCGCCGCTGCTGGCGCTTTGGGCGTGGCTCTGTTCTGGGCCACACCGTTCGGGCCGCTGGCCGCTTTGGTGATGGGTGCCATTGCCGGTGGTGCGGGCACCTTGGGCGAGTTCGTGATGCGCGCCCTGAAGCGCGATGCGGGTGTGCGCACTTGGGGCGGCAAAGCGTCTGTCACTGGCGCGGTGGGATTGCTCGACCG
The DNA here is from genome assembly GCA_038241115.1 of Burkholderiales bacterium. GTDB lineage: Bacteria > Pseudomonadota > Gammaproteobacteria > Burkholderiales > Burkholderiaceae_C > JANYJJ01. The sequence continues at coordinate 5,787 of JBBRGA010000139.1, forward strand.
AGTGGCGCCGTTGTGCTTTGCAGCGCCGGTGTTTTTCCACGCCGTGCGTTGGTACTTCGGGCTGTGACTTCAGGCTGTAACTGGCGATGACATTGATGCGCATTTTGGGAATAGACCCCGGACTGAGAACCACAGGTTTTGGGGTGATCGAGTCGCAGGGCAATCAACTTCACTATGTGGCCAGTGGCACCATCAAAACCGACGCGGTGGACATTGGCCAACTGCCCGCACGGCTGAAGATTATTTTTGACGGTGTGCGTGAAGTCACCGACCGCTACAAGCCCACCTGCGCGGCGATTGAGATCGTCTTTGTGAACGTCAACCCGCAGTCGACATTGCTGCTCGGGCAGGCTCGTGGCGCAGCGCTGACGGCCTTGGTGTTCAACGATTTGCCAGTGTCTGAATACACCGCCTTGCAAATGAAAAAAGCCATCGTCGGGCACGGCAAGGCGGCCAAAGAACAGGTGCAGGAAATGGTCAAGCGCCTGTTGCAACTGCCCTGCGCCCCTGGCCCCGATGCGGCCGACGCACTGGGCCTGGCCATCTGCCACGCGCATGCAGCGGTGTCGTTTGCCGCCATCGCCAAAAACACGACGATGGCACGCAAGTCACACGCTCAGTACAAGGGCAGTCGCACGTATTGAGGCAGCTTTGCCGAGAGCTCCGTTTGCGCTGACGCAGCACTCCGTTCGCGCCGACGGAGCACCCCGTTCGCACTGAGCCCACACCCCGTTCGCACTGAGGTATCGAAGTGCCAGCTGAGCACGAACCCTGAGCTACCTCACGGCGAACGGGGAGAAAGTCAGGGTTCACCCAAACGGTTCATTTCACCGCCTCGATCCCGGTCACGGTGTAGGAACCGTCCAACTTTTCCACGCTGAACATCACCTTGTCACCGGCTTGAAGCTTGTCGAGCATGGCGGCGTCTTTGACCTTGAACACCATGGTCATGGGCGGCATGTCCAGGTTCTTGATCTCGCCGTGCTTGAGGGTGATCTTCTTGTTTTCCTTGTCCACTTTGCGGACTTCGCCGTTCGTCATGGGTGCGGTGGAAGCCGCAGCAACCGGCGCGACGGGAGCGGCCATCGCGTGGCTTGCCGCTTGCGCGGTCAGGGCGCTGGACAGCAACAGACCGACCAGCGCGGGCAGAGAAAATTTCAATGTATTCATGAGGTGCTTTCGTTGAGGTTGAGGTGAACTGACACGGAGGAAATTGCAAGTAATTGAGGGTCTGGACAACAGTTGTTTTACTTTCACGGTTTCAAGGAAACCTTGGCTTTCGTGACGCTGATCTTGCCGACCATGCCAGCCGAGTAGTGACCCGCAATCAAACAGGCAAAGTCAAATTCGCCGGCGCGGTTGAAGGTCCAAATGATCTGTTCGGATTTCCCCGGGGGCACGTGCGCCATGTAGGGCTCGTCGTGCTCCATGTTGGGAAACTTGAGCATCAGGGCGGCGTGTTCTTCGAGTTCTTTCTGGCTTCCCAAAACGAACTCATGCAGCAGCTTTCCTTCGTTTTTGATGACCAGGCGAAGCGTTTCACCTTGCTTGACTTGCAAGCGGTTGGGGGTGAAACGCATGGCATCTGACATGGTGAATTTCACCGTGCGTTGGACTGCTTTGGCGTCACCTGCGATGCCCCAATCTTTTTGTTCCTTTCTCACCTCTGATGTGCTGCTGGCATGGGGTTTGGTGCCGTGCGCCATCGCGTTACCCATGCTAAACAGAACGGCCATGGCTGTAATGAAAAGTTGGGTGCAAAGACGAAGCGTTTTTCGGTGTTTCATAAGAATTCCTTTCAGTGCTTGTGTTGAGCAGAGTCGGCTCCGGGCTTGCGCACCGTCACTTCGATTTCTGTTTTCGGTGTTGGTTGGGCGCCTGCTCCAGTGCCCGCTTGTGTGCCCGAAGCCGGCTTCATGAAGCCGCTGCCTTCCGCCTTGAAGCGCGCGGGATCGGGCAGCGCGCCTGTCCACTCGAACGCCACCGTGCCTGCGGGCTGGGCGTACCAACCAGGGTCTTTGTAGTCGCCCGGTTTTTGGTCTTTGCGCACCTTCACCACGCTGAACATGCCGCCCATTCCGACGGCGCCGAACGGGCCGGTGCCCGTCATCATGGCCGCGGTGTTGTCGGGCAGGGGCATTTCCATTTCGGTCATGTCGTGCATGCCGCGCTCGCCCATCACCATGTAGTCGGGGATCAGATTGGTGATCTGCTTCGCCAAGCCGCGGTGGTCGACGCCAATCATCGTGGGCACGTTGTGGCCCATGGCATTCATGGTGTGGTGGCTCTTGTGGCAATGAAAGGCCCAGTCGCCTTCCTCGTCGGCCAAAAATTCGATTTGTCGCATCTGGCCCACCGCGATATCGGTGGTCACCTCGGGCCAACGACTGCCCTTGGGTGTGGGCCCACCGTCGGTTCCGGTGACGGTGAACTCATGACCGTGCAAATGGATGGGGTGGTTGGTCATGGTGAGGTTGCCGATGCGGATGCGCACCTTGTCGTTTTTCTTCGCCACCAGAGGTGAGATGCCCGGAAAAATGCGACTGTTCCAGGTCCACAAATTGAAGTCGAGCATGGTCATGATATTCGGCGTGGCGCTGCCGGGGTCGATGTCGTAAGCGTTCAGCAGGAACACATAGTCGCGGTCGACTTCATCGATCAGCGGGTGCTTTTGACCCTTTTCCGTGCGCGGATGGGTGATCCAAAAACCCATCATGCCCATGGCCATCTGCACCATCTCATCGGCATGCGGGTGGTACATGAAGGTGCCGGGGCGGCGCGCCACGAATTCGTAGACGTAGGTTTTGCCAGGGTCGATGGCCGGCTGTGTCAAACCCGTCACGCCGTCCATGCCGTTGGGCAGGCGCTGGCCGTGCCAGTGCACGCTGGTGACTTCAGGCAGCTTGTTGGTGACGAAGATGCGCACGCGGTCACCTTCCACCACCTCGATGGTCGGGCCGGGGCTTTGGCCGTTGTAGCCCCACAAGTGCGCCTTGAAACCGGGCGTCATTTCGCGCACCACCGGCTCGGCCACCAAATGGAACTCCTTCACGCCCTGGTTCATGCGCCAAGGCAGGGCC
>JBBRGA010000140.1:0-8825 GCA_038241115.1 Burkholderiales bacterium
AGCACCGTGAGCGCCGTGAGCGCCGTGAGCGCCGTGAGCGCCGTGAGCGCCGTGCGCGCCGCATCGCATGCCCGCTCGGCGTCTGCCTTTGATGTCGAACGCATACGCGCCGACTTTCCGATCCTTCAACTCAAGATCGACGACAAGCCGCTGGTCTACCTTGACAACGCCGCCTCGAGCCAGATGCCGCAGCCGGTGATCGACCGCCTGGTGCGCTACCAGACGAGCGAGCACGCCAACATCAACCGCGCCGTGCATTACCTGTCGGAGACGGCAACCGGCGCGTATGAGGACGCGCGCCGCAAGCTGCAGCACTTCATCAACGCGCGCGAAGAGCGCGAAGTGATATTTACCAGCGGCACCACCGACGGGATCAATCTGGTCATGCACGGCTACGGCCGGAAATTCATCAAGGCCGGCGACGAGATCATCTTGACCACGCTAGAGCACCACTCGAACATCGTGCCGTGGCAGATGCTGGCCGAAGAGAAGGGCGCAACGATTCGTGTGGTGCCGATCAACGACGCCGGCGAATTGCTGATCGACGAGTACGAGAAGCTGTTCAACGACCGCACCCGGTTCGTCGGCGTGATGCATGTTTCGAACGCGCTGGGCACCGTCAACCCGGTCAAGCAGATGATCGCCTTCGCGCATGCGCGCGGCGTGCCGGTGCTGGTGGACGGCGCGCAGGCGGTGCCGCACATGCAGGTCGATGTGCAGGATCTGGACTGCGACTTCTACGCTTTTTCCGGCCACAAGTTGTGTGGTCCGACGGGCATCGGCGTTCTGTACGGCAAGGCGGCGCTGCTGGAAGCCATGCAGCCCTTCAAGGGCGGCGGCGACATGATCATGTCGGTGACCTTCGAGAAGACCACCTACAACACGATCCCGCACAAATTCGAGGCCGGCACGCCGCCCATCGCAGCGGCCATTGGGCTGGGTGCCGCCGTGGATTACCTGTCGGCCATCGGCATGGACGCCATTGCCGCGCACGAACACGCGTTGCTCAACCACGCGACCGAGCAGATGTCGCGCATGCCGGGTGTGCGCATTCTCGGCACCGCCGCCAACAAGGCTGCCGTGCTGTCATTCACGGTGGACGGCGTGCACCCCCACGACGTCGGCACACTGCTCAATCAGGAGGGCGTGGCAGTGCGCACCGGTCACCATTGCGCGCAGCCTGTGATGCAGCACTTCAACGTGCCGGCCACATCGCGCGCCTCGTTTGCCTTTTACAACAGCATGGCCGAAGTCGATGCACTGATCAGCGGCATTCGCAGTGTGCAAAAGGTGTTTGCGTGATGGCCGACTACCGCGCGCTGTATCAAGAGGTCATCCTTGACCACAACAAGAAGCCGCGCAATTACGGCGAGTTGGCGCAACCCAGCCATCACGCGGTGGGCCACAACCCGCTGTGCGGTGATCACATTGCCGTGTCGCTCAATCTCAATCCTGGCGCCGACTCCGCCGAGCGCATCACAGACATCGCATTTCAGGGTGAGTCGTGCGCGATCTGCAAGGCGTCGGCGTCGATGATGACGGTGGCTGTGAAGGGCAAGACACGCGCGGACGCGGAAACCTTGACCCAGGAATTTCTTGCCATGGCCACTGGAAAACTCGACCTCGACACCCCGAATCACATCGGACGGCTGGCGGTTTTTGCTGGCGTTCGGGACCTGCCGACCCGCGTCAAGTGCGCGATCCTGCCGTGGCACACGCTGCATGCGGCATTCAATTCGGTGGCCAGCGCATCGACCGAAGCCACGCAGGACCCGATGCAGGCACCGATCGGCAACGCGTGATGCAGTGGCCGAGGCGTCGACTCAATCGGGTGGCGAGAAATTTGTCATGAGCGCCCAGGTTGTTCTCGCATTCAGGAGGGCCAGATGCCCAAGATTTCAGAAATTGAAGACACGCCCAATCCGAACGCGGTGAAATTCGTTCTCTGGGAGCCCCTGACTTGGGGCATCACGCACTCGTACGAGAACGCCGAGCAGGCGCAAGGCGATGCGCTGGCGCGCGCGTTGTTCGACATCGAGCACGTCAGCAATGTGTTCTACGTGGACAAGTGGCTTACGGTGACCCAGGACGGCGAAGCCGATTGGCCGGAGCTGGTGCGTTTGCTCGCGGTGCCCATCCGCGCCGCACCTGCGGCGCAGGCGCAAACCGCGGTGGCTGTCGAGGCTGCACACCATGCCTACGCTGATCTCAGTGCGCCGGACCGGCAGCGCTTCGACGCGATCAACACCTTGCTCGACGAACAGATCCGTCCCTACCTCAGAAGCGACGGAGGCGACCTCCACGTCATCAGCCTCGACGGCGACCTGCTCAGCGTGCACTACCAAGGCGCGTGCGGCACCTGCCCGAGCTCGATATCGGGCACCCTCCGGAGCATCGAGAATTTGGTGAAGTCGATAGAGCCAAACATCGAAGTCGTGGCTGTTTAAGACGCCGTGCAGTGTTCGTGGCAGACGCGCTGACGCCTTGCGGCGAAAACCACTTTGGCAACTTTCGATCAGCTTGCCGCCGATGGGTTCGCATCACTCAACCGCCAGTGACCCTGCTCGATTGGCAAAAAAGCTTCAATCGCCGCACAGGCAATGACGTGGGTCGTGCCTTGCGCAGCGTCATGCACGTTGAGCCCGCCGTGAACGGCGGTGACTTCGGCGCGTCCTCGAGGCAGTTCGGCGCAGACGCGGGCCAAGTCGACCCGGTCGGGTTCCTGCACGCCGATGGTGACCTGCACCCGCATGTCACGAGAATCAAAACCCAACGACTTGAACAGCACGATCGACGAGTGATGCAGGGCGTCTTGAACCGCCCGGCACGCCGCCTTGGTGTAGTCGCTGCCGTAAAGGTCGTTGCCGGTTCCCATCTCCAAAATGATGCGTCGTTCAACCATTGCTGCGCTCCATGTCGAACGAGACCATCACCGCGGCATTGGCCATGACGCTCCCGCCTTCTTTCTCGCGGCGCGGAATGTCCAGGCCGCCTTTGACCACTTTGACCGACGGTTGCCCGTACGGGAAGATGCTCAAGAGCGCGTCGGTGTCCACCTCTTCTGGCCGTTGAACACCAATTTCGACCTCGATGATCATGGCTTCTCGGGGAAAACCGAACGCATCGGCCACGTTCAAGGAGTTGTGCCACAGCGCATCACGGATGGCACGCGCTGCGGCCTCGGTGTAGTTCTGGCTGCGTATGGAAGTTCCCATACCGAACTGCGTGACGACGCGCTTCATGGCCATACAGGGTGCCCTTTCGTGATCGATGTGTGCAAGCGCTCGGTAGCGGTGCTGGGCGGCTGAACCACTTTGTCAGTCACCGGTCTGGCGAATGAATTTGTTTGTGTTTTCAGTGAAACGATCGGCATCGAAGCGGGTCTCGTGTTTTGCGTAATGCTGCCCACTCTCTTTGCCGAGTGCGTTCAACGATCAAACTTTTTCGTCTTGCAGCCAGTACCACTTGTACAGAAAGAACTGCCCGAAGCGCCTGAACGGCGCGAACGCTTGCGAGCGCACCAAGTTAAAGGCATTTGGGTATTCCAGCGGCGAGTTGTAGATCGGCAGCTTGAAAACTTCCTTCCCGGCATCTTTGCCGGCCACCCGCTCTGCAATGCGCTTGCCTGCCCAGGTGGATGACGCCACGCCGTTGCCACCGTAACCCAGCGCTTGCCAAACGGTTTCTTTGGGGTCCGGACGGGCAATGCGCGGCATCATGTCGTGGCTCACATCGACCCAGCCCCACCAAGAGTGGTCAATTTGGATGCCGGCGAGCGGCGGGAACTTTCGTGCAATCGCGTCGGTGAGCAGTTGGAGGTGGATCGGGTCCTGCGCATCGGCACCGGTAATCGAACTGCGACTGCCCAACTGAAGGCGGTTGCCTTCCAACAGACGGTAATAAAAGCGCAGGGTGCGCGTGTCCGTCATGAAGGTCTTGGACTTGAAGTTGCAGGCCGTCATTTCCGCGTCGGTCAACGGACGCGTGACGACCGAGTTGGACAAGATCGGCATGATCTTGTTTTTCAACATCGGGTTGAGGTTTTGCCCGGTGTAGCCACCCGTGCACACCACCACGCGCTTGGCGCGCACCACGCCGCCGGGTGTTTCCAGATGGTGCACGCCGTTGACGGTTTTCCAGCCTTGCACCGGGCTGGCGGGATGCACTTTCACGCCCAACTCACGGGCCTTGCGGATCAGTCCAAAGGTGAATTTCAGCGGGTGGATGCCCACGCCTTCCGCTTCCAACATCGCGCCGACATGCTCGCGCTCGTCACAATACTGTTCGCGCACTTCTTCAGCGCTGAGCATGCGGGTGCGGTAACCAAACACCTCGTTGCGCACCCGCGTCATCTCGCGCAGGTAATCCATCTTTTTCGGACGGTGCGCCATGTACAGGTGACCGCCGTCGTAGGCCTCGCATTCGATTTCTTGGGTCAAAACCTTGAAGTTTTCAAAGCCCATGCGCACTTCAGCATCGAGCTTTTTGGCCACGTCCAAGCCCCAGCGCTCGATCCACTGCGTGCGGCTCAAGCGGCCATTCGCGTTTTGGCCCTGGCCGCCACTGCGGCTGGAGCAACCCCAGGAGGTCTGGGCCGCGTCGAGCACCGTGGCCACGATGCCGTGTTCGCGCGCCAAGTAAAGCGCGGTCGACATGCCGGTAGAGCCCGAACCAATCACCACCACATCGGCATCGGTGTCGCCGCGAATGGGGCCGTCGTCGGGCGGCGGGCTGCCTGCCGAGGCCACCCAGTAGCTGGGTGCATAAGCGGTTCCCTGCCCAGGTGTGTCGTTCACCAGCGGATCGTAGGTGGGCTCATAGGGCCTCATCACGTAGCCGCCAACGGTTGTTGAGTTCATGCGCTGTGTCCTGAGTTGGTAGCGGGTGGGCGCAGCTGCAGGAATAACTGATTCGCTTACAGCGCGCGGATCCGGGCCAAAGTGTCCAACGGCCCGCACCCGGACGAGCATAGTGAGTAGTGGGATGCTCTTGTTAGAACCAGTTGCGACCATTCCATAGGGCCAGAGCGAGCGGTGTCGCGAGGACCGCCGGCGCATGAAAGGAACAAGTCGCGGGATTACCCGTATTTCTGGCTCTAACGAATCAGCAGGCCTGGTTCTACCGCCCAAAGTGCATGCGCTCAAACAATGCACACCCGGTCGAAGAAGGCTCGTGCTGAGTTCAAACGCCACGTTCTGAAGCGACCTGCAACTTGCAACCCACAAATTCACAGCAGGAGACGACATGTCCGAGACCCAGAAAACCATCACCGTGGACACCCTCGCGGCATTCGCCGACGCCTGGAATCGGCACGATCTGGATGCCTTGATGAGCTTCATGCACACCGACTGCTTGTTTCACGCCGTGGCGGGCCCCGACGTGCTGGGGCGCACCTTCAGCGGACGCGCCGAGGTCAGCGAGGGCTTCAAAGCCGCCTGGACCAATTTCCCCGACGCGGCCTGGCTCGAAGGTGAGCACTTCGTGGCCGGCGATCGCGGCGTGTCAGAAAGTACCTTCAAAGGCACCAAGGCCGATGGCTCTCGCATCGAGGCCCGCATGGTCGATGTGTTCACCTTCAAGGACGGAAAAATCTTGGTGAAAAACGCCTATCGCAAAGACCGCCCGGCCCTGGCCGCCTGATTTTTTCAGCCGATCAGCGCTGGCACGCGGCGCCTTTGCATGTCACTGATCACGCCTGCCAGAGTGGCAATTCCTTCATCGATGACGCGCGCATTGATCGACTGAAAGCCCAGCCGAATAAAGTTGTGGCGTGGAGGATCGGCTTGGAAGAACACGTCGCCGGGCTCGATCAGCACACCGTGCTGGGCGGCCCGCTCGGCCAGCTCATTGGCCCCCACGTTGTCGGGCAAGCGCACCCAGCAAGACCCGCCTCCGCCGAAGGGCGTCACCGTGCACTGCGGGGCGTGTCGCGCCAGCGCGTCCAAAATCAGCGCGCCGCGCTCCTTTTGCGCCTGCGCCAAGCGCTTGAGGTGAACGTCGTTGTGGCCCAGCGAGATGAACAGCGAGAGACTGCGCTGAATGAACGAGGCCGGATGACGAATCATCAGCCGGCGCAGTGCGCGCAACTCAGTGATCAGCGCAGGCGCGGCCACAACGTAGCCGAGGCGCAGCCCGGGTGCCATGCTCTTGGACAAGCTGCCGATGTAGATCACGCGCTCGTTGCGGTCCAGTGATTTCAGCGCTGGAATGGGGTTGCCCGCAAAGTTGTTTTCGCTCTCGAAGTCGTCTTCGATGATCACCAGATCGGCGGCGTCTGCCAGGCGCAGAAGTTTTTCGCGCCGGTTCAGGGGCATGGTCACGCCGGTTGGGCACTGGTGACTGGGCGTGGTGTAGAGGTAGTCAAAGTCGCACAAGTGGTCGTCCACGATCAGGCCGTTGTCATCCACGGGCAAGGGCACCACCTCGGTGGTTCGATTGGTGAAAATGTTGCGCGCGTCCGGATAGCACGGGTCTTCAATTCCTACCCGCGTACCCGCGCGCATCAGCAGGTCGCCCACCATGTAAAGCGCGTGCTGCGCGCCAACAGTGATCATGAGTTGATCGGCGGTGGCCCAAACGCCGCGTCGTGGCAGCACGCGGGTGCAAATCTGTTCCACCAGAGACTCGTCGTCACGGGTGATCTGGTCGGGCGCCCAGTCGCGAATGTCGAGCACGCTGAGCGCTTTGAAACAGCACTCGCGCCAGGCGGCGGTGGGGAAAAGCGATTCGTCAAACTGGCCGTAGAGAAATGGATATGGACTTTTCTGCCAATTTGCGGGTTTGACGATGCTGCGTTGTGTACTGGGGCGCCGATGCATGCGCTGCGGCCAGGCAATGGCATCGGCTTGTTGGTTGCGTTGAGCCAGCGTGGGAACTTGCAGGGCTTGGCCCAGCAGCGCCGAGCTTACAAAATGGCCTTTTCGTTCGTGCGAGACCAAGTAGCCTTCATCGACAAGCTGCTGGTACGCCAGCACCACGGTAATGCGCCCCACGCCAAGTTCGGCTGCCAGTTCGCGGCTGGAAGGCAAGGGCGCATCCGCTTTGAGCTGCCCGTCAAGAATGGCTGACACGAGCATCTCGCGAATGCGCCCTCGCAAGTTCATTTGCTGGCGAGCGCTGCGCTGCAGCAGTTGTTTCCACATCGCGCCTTGCACAGACTGGGCCATGGCTGCAAATCCTGAACGTGGGGTGACTCTGGGGTGAGAGCGTCGAATTGTGCGTCAACTGCAAGGGCAGACAGGCCGCCAGTGGGCGCATCACGAACGCACCAGTCGCCGGTCCTCCTTAGATTCCCATGCGCAGAGGGAGGCTTCTTACAGTTGTCGGTGGCTCCATAGATCGTCCCGATCTGGTCCTATAAAAGCAGGGTTATTACTTGGTGCGAATCGTTGCTATGGGGAATGTCATGGAAGACCATCCGACCAGTGTTCTTCTTCCCAAGGCTTTCCATGTCAAACCTATTTTTTGCGCGTCGAAGTACCTTCGCGTTCGCGCTGGCCGTGGGCATCGTCTCAAGCTTGCCAATGCTGGCCGCTGCCCAGACGCCCACCCGTGGCGGAACCTTGGTGGTGGGCAGCACGCAAACCCCGCGTCACGTCAACGGCGCGGTGCAATCGGGAATTGCCACGGCCATGCCGTCGACCCAAATCTTTGCCAGCCCGCTGCGCTTTGATGACAAATGGAATCCTCAGCCGTACTTGGCCGAGTCGTGGAAATTGGCCGAAGATGGCAAGTCGCTGACGCTGAATCTGCGCAAGAACGCGTTGTTTCACGATGGCAAGCCCATCACATCGGCCGACGTGGCTTTCTCGGTGATGGCGATCAAGGCCAACCACCCGTTTCAGACCATGTTCGGTCCTGTCGAAAAGGTGGAAACACCGGACGCTTACACGGCCATCATTCGCATGAACGCGCCGCACCCGGCCATCGTGCTGGCGATGTCGCCCGCGCTGTGCCCGATTTTGCCCAAACACATTTACGACGATGGCAAGGACCTGAAAAACCACCCCCGCAACACCGTGGATGTGGTGGGTTCGGGGCCGTTTCGAATGACCGAATTTCAGGCCGGACGCCGAGTGGTGATGGAGCGCTTTGACAAGTTTTTCTTGCCCGGTAAGCCGTACCTGGACAAGGTCATCATGAACATCACGCCCGACGCGGCGAGTTTGATGCTGGGTCTGGAGCGCGGCGATATTCAGATGCTGCCTTTTGCCACTGCTCCGAGCGACCTCAAACGGCTTCAAGCAGATCCCAAACTTGATCTCACAGCCCAAGGTTACGACGGCATTGGTGCGCTGAACTGGCTGGCCTTCAACCTGACGAAAAAGCCTCTGTCGGATGTCCAGGTGCGCAAAGCGATTGCCACCGCCATCGACAAAAAGTTCATCACCAAGGCGCTCATGGGCGGCTTTGCCACTGAGGCCAACGGCCCCATCGTTGCGAACAGTCCGCTGGCCACCAAAGACCTGACGCTGTACCCGTTCGACCTCAAAAAAGCGGCAGCGATCCTGGACGCGGCCGGCTACAAGGCCAACGCCGAAGGTGAGCGCTTCAAGCTCACTATCGACTACCTGCCGAACACAGACGACCAGCAGCGCAACGTGGCCGAGTACCTTCGTGGGCAACTGAAGAAGGTGGGCATCACGGTGGAGGTGCGAGCCTCGGCCGACTTTCCTTCCTGGGCCAAGCGCATGGCCTCGCACGATTTCGACATGGGCATGGACGTGGTCTTCAACTGGGGCGACCCGATCATCGGTGTGCACCGCACCTACCTGTCGACCAACATCAAGCCCATCGTCTGGACCAACACGCAGTCGTACAACAAC
>JBBRGA010000141.1:0-8825 GCA_038241115.1 Burkholderiales bacterium
AGCAAGTCAGCACCGGCATCGACAACTGGACCCTGCGCCAGCCGCTCGGAGTGGTGGCCGGCGTGACGCCGTTCAACTTCCCGTGCATGGTGCCGCTGTGGATGTTTCCGCTGGCCATCGCGGCGGGAAACTGCTTTGTGCTCAAGCCCAGCGAACGCGACCCGTCGGCGCCCATCTTCATGGCCAATTTGCTCAAGCAAGCCGGTTTGCCTGACGGTGTGATCGGCGTGGTGCAGGGTGACAAATTGGCGGTGGACACCCTGTTGACGCACCCTGATGTGAAGGCGATCAGCTTTGTCGGCTCGACCCCGATTGCGCAGTACATCTACGAAACCGGTGCTCGCCACGGCAAGCGCGTGCAAGCATTGGGTGGCGCCAAAAACCACTTGGTGGTGATGCCCGATGCCGACCTCGAACTCACCGTGGACGCCCTGATCGGAGCGGGCTACGGCTCGGCCGGTGAGCGCTGCATGGCCATCAGCGTGGCAGTGGCGGTGGGCGATGTGGCCGACAAATTGGTGGCGGCTCTGGCGGCGCGCGCCAAGACCTTGAAGATCAAAAACGGCATGGAACTCGACGCCGAGATGGGCCCCGTCATCACGCGTGAATCGCTTGAGCGGATCGAGGGCTACATCGCCACCGGCGTGACCGAAGGCGCCACTTTGGTGGTGGACGGTCGAGGTTTGAAGGTGGCGGGTTTTGAGGGTGGTTTCTTCACGGGCGGCACGCTGTTTGACCACGTGACACCCAACATGCGCATCTACAAAGAAGAAATTTTTGGCCCGGTGCTCAGTGTGGTTCGGGTAGACGACTTCGCCGCAGCGGTGGACTTGGTCAACGCGCACGAATTTGGCAACGGCGTGGCGTGCTTCACCAGCGACGGCAACGTGGCCCGCGAATTTGCGCGCCGCATTCAGGTGGGCATGGTCGGAATCAATGTGCCCATTCCGGTGCCTATGGCGTGGCACGGATTTGGCGGCTGGAAGAAGAGCCTGTTCGGCGACATGCATGCCTACGGTGAAGAAGGCGTGCGCTTCTACACCAAACAAAAATCAGTCATGCAGCGTTGGCCCGCCAGCATTGCCAAAGGCGCTGAATTTGTGATGCCCACGGCGAAGTGATCATTCAATCGTCACACGGTCGTGCAGCGCAGTGCAGTGGGCGCTGTCAGCTAATCAGCTTCACGCCCAACGTTTTCAGGCTCGCCGAGTCACCCTGGCCGAGGATCACGGCGCCAGGCCGGGCGGACCTCCTCAGCTGCGTTGCCTTACAGCTTCTCTGTCTCGCCCGACTTAGGCTGCCATTTCATCAGACGCTTTTCTACCTTTCCCACCGCGGCGTCCAGCAGCAGCGCGAACACGGTGAGCACCAAGATCCCGGCCATCACGGTATTGATGTCGAAGGCGCCTTCGGCTTGCAATATCAGGTAGCCCACGCCGCGCGACGAGCCCAGATATTCACCCACCACCGCGCCCACAAACGCCAAGCCCACGCTGGTGTGCAGCGAGCTGAACACCCAACTCGTCGCGCTGGGCAGGTACACATGGCGCAGCAGCTGTTTTTGCGAGGCGCCCAGCATGCGCGCGTTGGCCAGCACCACCGGACTGACTTCTTTCACGCCTTGGTAGACGTTGAAGAAGACGATGAAAAACACCAGCGTCACGCCCAGCGCCACCTTGCTGGCGATTCCCAAGCCGAACCACACCGCAAATATCGGCGCCAGGATGACGCGAGGCATGCTGTTCAGTGCCTTGATGTAGGGGTCGGCGATGGCCGCCGCCAGGGGGCTGAGCGCCAGCCAGAGGCCGCAGCCCAGGCCCAGCAAGGTGCCGATGCCGAAGGCCAGCACGGTCTCCAGCAGCGTCACCCACAAGTGCTGATAGATGTCGCCTTTGACAAAAAACCAGGACCACACGCGGCTGAAAATCTTCAGCGGCTCGCCGAAGAAAAACGCCGCTTGCTGATCGTTTTCAAACAGCAGCGGCGGGATCAAGCCGGGCTTGGTGGCGACATGCCACAGCACGAAGATGGCCAGCAGCAGGCCCAGTTGCCAAGCACGCAGGTTGCTTTGCCGGGGTTTGATGAATTTCCACATGGGCAAGGGGCTCGAAAGACGGACCAGTGAGTGGCTCAAGCCGCCAATTGCTGCTGATAACCCTTCAGCACTTCTTCGCGCAGCACCGCCCAAATGGCGGCGTGCAGTTCCATGAAGCGTGGCACCACTTTCACTTCGGCCACGTCGCGCGGACGGGGCAGGTCAATCACAAATTCTCCGATGGGATGAGAGCCAGGCCCAGCGCTCATCACCAATACGCGGTCGCTCAGGGCGATGGCTTCGTCGAGGTCGTGGGTGATGAAGAGCACGGCTTTCTTTTTGGCTGCCCACAGCGCCAGCACTTCGTTCTCCATGAGCTGGCGGGTTTGGATGTCGAGCGCAGAAAACGGCTCGTCCATCAAGATGATGTCGGGGTCGAGCACCAAGGTTTGCGCCAGGCTCACTCGCTTGCGCATGCCGCCCGACAACTGATGCGGATAGCGGTCGCCGAAGCCGCCCAGGCCCACGCGCTTGAGCCACTCCTGCGCCTGCGCTGCGGCGTCCAGCGCGCCGCGAAACTCCAGGCCCGCCATCACGTTTTGCGCCGCGGTGCGCCACGGCATCAGGCTCTCTGACTGGAACATGTAGCCCGCGCGGGTATTGATCCCGCCCAGCGCTTGCCCAAACACCTTCACGCTGCCGGTGCTGGGTGCCAACAAACCAGCGGCCACGTTCAACACGGTGCTTTTGCCGCAGCCGGTGGGCCCCACCACCGACACAAATTCACCCGCGCCCACGCTCAAGTTGATGTCACGCACGGCGGTGTAGCGCTGCGTGGCGTCGTCTTTGCTGACGAAGGTGCAGCTGATGTTTTCCAGTTCCAGGGCGTTCATCGCAGGATCGGTGCGGCTCAAGTTTGAAGGTCAGCCTTTTGGATACTTCGCGTTTGCTTTTTTCACGAATTCGTTGGTGTAGATCGCCGTCAAATCGATCTTGGCCGAGGCAATTTCTGGGTCGATGCTGGCCAGTGCGCGGCGCGCGGTTTCGGGCCCCGCTTCAGGGAACATGCCGTCGGGCGAGAGCGCCGCTTTGGCCGCCAAAAAGGCGTCCACATACACCGCACGGTCGCCGAGCAGATAGCTCTCGGGCACGGCCTTGATGATGTCGCTGGCACCCGCCGCTTGAATCCACTTGTTGGCCCGCACGATGGCGTTGGTCAGTGCTTGAACGGTGGCAGGGTTTTTGTCGATGAAGCTTTGCGGCGCGTACAGGCAGCCGGCCGGCATCGGGCCGCCAAACACCTTGTCGGCCTCGGCCACCACGCGAGTGTCAGACACGACTTTCATGTCGCCCGAACGCACCAGCAAGGTGATCACCGGATCGAGGTTGCTCATTGCGTCAATCTGACCGGAGCGCATCGCGGCCGCTGCGCCGCTGCCCGCGCCCACGCCGACGATCGACACATCGCCCGGCTTCAAGCCGGCCTTGGCCAACACAAAGTTGGCCAGCACATTGGTGCTCGAGCCGGGTGCGGTGACGCCCAGTTTTTTGCCTTTCAGGTCGGCCACCGTTTTGAAGTTGGGCATGGTTTTGGGGTTGATTCCCAAAACGATTTGCGGCGCGCGGCCCTGCAGCGCAAAGGCCCTCAAGCGCTGGCCCTTGATTTGCATGTTGATGGTGTGCTCGAACGCACCCGACACCACATCGGCGCTGCCGCCAATCATGGCTTGCAAGGCGCGCGAGCCGCCGGCAAAGTCGGCAATCGTCACCTCCAGGCCTTCGGCTTTGAAGTAACCCAGGCTCTCGGCGATGGTCAGCGGCAGGTAGTAAAGCAGGTTCTTGCCGCCCACGGCGAGCGTGAGTTTCGGCTTTTCCAGTGCCTGCGCGTGGCTCCAACGCGGCCAAGCCAAAGCCGCACCAAAGGTGGGAAGGGAAATCAGGGCGGCTCTGCGTTTCATGAAAAAAACTCCGGCGAAAAGGTGAACACTTGCGGCCTGTGAATCTAGCAGCCGCACGCGGGCTTTTGAATGGTGGTGAACACGCACAGCGGCGTGCAGGATCACAACCAACCGCGCAGTCCGCACCTGACAATCGCCTCATGAAAACCATATTGGTCACTGGTGCCAGTCGCGGAATAGGCGCGGCCACGGCGCTGCTTTGCGCGCAGCGCGGATTTGCAGTGGCCATTAACTACGCAGGAAATGCGCAGGCCGCCGACGAGGTCCTGCATGCCGTGCGCGGGCGCGGCGTGCCCGCAATTGCGGTGCAAGCCGACGTGAGTGACGAGGCTGCCGTGCTGGCCATGTTTGCGCGCATCGACGCCGAGCTGCCGCCGCTGGGCGGCCTGGTCAACAACGCCGGCGTGGTGGACGTGGCTTCGCGCTTGGACGACATGAGTTTTGCGCGCTGGCAGCGCTTGTTTGCGGTGAACGTGCTTGGCACGTTTTTGTGCGCGCGCGAAGCCGTCAAGCGCCTGTCGACCAAGCATGCACATGGTTTTCGGGGCGAGGGCGGCTGCATCGTCAACATGTCGTCTGCGGCGGCCCGCTTGGGCTCACCCAATGTCTACGTGGACTATGCCGCCAGCAAAGGTGCCATCGACACATTCACCCTCGGCCTGGCGCGCGAGGTTGCCGCAGAAGGCATACGGGTGAACGCGGTGCGCCCCGGAATCATCGACACCGACATCCACGCGCTCAGTGGCATGGCCGACCTGGCGCTGAGCCAAGCCGCACTGTTGCCCATGCGCCGTCTGGGCAGCGCACAAGAAGTGGCCCATGCGGTGGTGTGGTTGCTGTCAGATGAGGCCAGCTACACCAACGGCGCGCTGCTGGATGTGGCAGGCGCGCGGTGAACGCGTCTCGTTGTTCTTCAACTGTTCGAGCTGCAGACTTGCGAAAGAAACACACCCCATGAACATGCCATCAGAGAGTCAAGGCGCCGAAGCCACCACCGCCGCGCGCCTGCTGCTGCGATCCCTGTTTGATGCTGCGCTGGAGGCGGTCGATCCCATGCACTGCGTTTCGGCGCACTTGCCGCCACGCCCCAAAGGCAAAACCTTGATCCTGGGGGCAGGCAAGGCCTCGGCGCGCATGGCACTCGCGGTGGAGGCTGCTTGGGGTGTCTCTGGCGGCGGCGACTTTGGTCGTAACGGCGCCAATGCCGGGGATGGCGCTTCTGATAACTCACTCAGCGGTTTGGTGGTCACCCGCTACGGCCACGGTGAAGCTTGCTCGCGCATTGAGGTGGTCGAGGCGGGCCACCCGGTTCCAGACGCCGCGGGTGCCGCCGCAGCGCAGCGCATGCTGGACATGGCCCAGCGCATGGGCCCGGACGACCTGGTGCTGGCCTTGATGTCGGGCGGGGGCTCGTCGCTCATCACCTTGCCGGCCGAGGGGCTGACGGTAGACGACCTGCGCGACGTGAACCGCGCCCTGTTGAGCAGCGGCGCGCCGATCGCCGAGATGAACATGGTGCGGCGCCACCTGTCGGCCATCAAAGGCGGCCGCTTGGCCATGGCCTGCGGCGCCGCCGCGGTGCACACCTTGGTGATTTCAGACGTGCCGGGCGACGACCCCGCGGTGGTGGCGTCGGGCCCCACGGTTGCCGACCAGAGCCAGCCGAAAGACGCGCTGAATGTGCTGCAGCGACGCGGTATCGCCATCTCCGACGCCGTGATGCGCGTCTTGCAACGCGGTGCGTCCGCCGCTTCGGGATTGCCAGTGCGCGGCCAAGGGTCTCGCGAAGTGCGCGTCATCGCGACCGCCGACACCGCTTTGCGTGCGGCCATCGCCTTGGCCCAGCAACTCGGCCTGGAAGTCACCAGCCTGGGCGGCGGCGTGGAGGGCGAGTCGCGTGACGTCGCACGCCAGCAGGCCGTCATGGCGCGTGACCTGCGCGCCAACAGACCGGGCAGCGGCAGGCCGCGCCTGTTGATTTCGGGCGGCGAAACCACCGTAACCGTCGCCGGCCAGGGTCGGGGCGGGCGCAACTCAGAATTTCTGCTGTCGCTGGCTTTGGCGCTGCACGGCGAGCGCGGTATCCACGCGCTGGCCTGCGACACCGACGGCATCGACGGCGTGGAAGACAACGCCGGCGGCTACATCGGCCCCGACTCATTGCGCCTGGCGGCAGCGCTCGGCCTCAAGCCGCAGGCCTTGCTCGACAACAACGACGCCTACGCATTTTTGTCGGCCTTGGGCGACCTGATTCGAACCGGCCCTACGCGCACCAACGTCAATGACTTCTGGGCGTTGCTCATCACCTGAGCCGTGGACAATGTGGTCATGACGACCCAAGACCCCGAAAAAACAGCCGCGCCACGTCGCCTCATCGTGGGCATCAGCGGTGCCTCTGGCGCCATTTACGGCATCCGCATCTTGCAGGCGCTGCAAGGCTCGCAGATTGAGACGCACCTGGTCATGACCGAGTCGGCGCGCATCACCTTGGCGGCTGAAACCGACATGAGCACCTCGGACGTGGAGGCGCTGGCCAGCCAGGTTCACAACGTGCGCAACATCGGCGCCACGGTGTCTTCGGGCTCGTTCAAGACCATGGGCATGGTGATTGCGCCGTGCTCGGTGCGCACGATGTCGGAAATTGCCTGGGGCACCACCAGCAACCTGCTCACCCGGGCCGCCGATGTGGTGCTGAAGGAGCGTCGCCGCTTGGTGTTGATGCTGCGTGAAACGCCGCTGCACGCCGGGCATTTGCAAACCATGCTGCAGGTGACAAACAGCGGCGCCATCATCATGCCGCCGGTGCCCGCGCTGTATTCCAAGCCGCAAAGCGTCATGGACATGATTGACCACACCGTGGGCCGGTGTCTGGACTTGTTTGACATCGACACCGCGCTGGTGGAGCGCTGGCCGGGCTTGGGCAAGTCGTGATGGCCGTCACAGATGCGTCTCAAACTGCCGATAGGCCTGATACGGCCCATGTGGCTGACGTGCTGTGCGTTTATTACAAGGTCGACGCTGGGCAACACCCCGCGGTGGCAAGCCGCGTGCAGCAATTACAGATCGCTGTCAAAGCACAGTGGCCGGGCTTGACGGCCGAACTGTTGCAGCGCCCCGAAGTCACGGTCGGCGTCGAGACCTGGATGGAAACCTACCGCCACGCCGACGGCCTGAGCGCCGCGTTCATCGACGCCATTGCGCTCGCAGCCGTCAACGCAGACCTTCCCGCGCCGCGCCACACCGAGCGCTTTGTGGTGTTGCTCTGAAGCGCGCTGTTTGTTGAAAAACCACCTCAAAAAGCATGACAACCTTGGCCAATGAAAGTTTGGAGCTGGCGCTGCAGCGCAACGTGCGCGACGCTCTGGCTGAAGACATCGGACGTGGCGATTGGACCGCCATGCTGGTGCCCGCAGCTCGCCGCGTAACCGGGCGCGTCATCGCCAAAGAAGCGGGCGTGATGTGCGGCCAAGCCTGGTTCAACGCCTGCGTGACCGCGCTGGACGCCGGCGCGGTGCTCACCTGGCAAGTGGCGGAGGGCGCGCGCATGGCGGCGGGCATGGAGGTTTGCCGCATCGAGGCAGACGCCCGCGCGCTGCTCAGCGCCGAGCGCCCGGCGCTGAACTTTTTGCAAATGCTGTCCGGCGTGGCCACTGTCACGCGCAGTTATGTGGACGCGATTGCGGGCCTCAGCCCCAACCCCAAAGGCTGCGCGGTGCTCGACACGCGCAAAACCTTGCCCGGCCTGCGCCAAGCGCAAAAGTACGCCGTGCGCGTGGGCGGTGGGCACAACCAGCGTTTGGCGCTGTGGGACGGCATCCTCATCAAAGAAAACCACATCGCTGCGGCCGGCGGCATCGCGCAGGCGCTGCAAGCCGCCACCGCGTTGAACGCCGGTGTGAGCGTGCAAATCGAAGTGGAAAATCTGCACGAACTCGAAGTTGCACTTTCGGCCGGCGCCCGCAGCGTGATGATTGACGACTTCAGCTTGGCCGACATGCACCGCGCTTACGCGCTGAACGCCGGCCGCGCGGTGTTGGAGGTGTCAGGCGGCGTCGATCTGCAAACCATCCGCGACTACGCCGCCACCGGCGTTGACCGAATTTCGGTAGGCAAGCTCACCAAAGACATTCACGCGATCGATTTGTCGCTGCGCATCGACCCCTGAAGCGGCGTCTTTATCCTGCGCCTCCGAGTCACCGGCTTCTCTGGCGGGCTTGGCTTAACTTCAGGTCAGGTAGCTTGGTCTTGCGGCTCACAGTCCAGACGGCCCACTTGACTTGCATGTCGGGCCGTCGGCGCTGCCCCGCAACTCAGCGCTGCACGTCAGACAGCTTGCAACCCTTGGACAGGAACAACCCGGTAATGTGCTCTTTGCGGGCGCCGGCCTGCTGTGCCAGCAATGGGTTGCCGGCAGGAGCTGTCGCCATCATCGGCTGCGCTGCAGCCTGCTGCGCTGGCGCGGCAGATCCACCGCCGAACAGGCCGCCGAGGAGGTTGGCCACTCCGGCGGCGTTGGCACCGCCCACGCCCCGGCTCTGTGCCAGCGCCTGAAGCGCATTCAATTGCTGAGCGTTCACCCCCGCAATTCCACCCGCTTGCTGTGAGGCCACCTGCGCGGCCAACGCCTGGGCAATTTGCTGCTGCCCGCCTTGCTGTGCCGCTTGAGCCAAACCTTGGTTGACGCCGCCGGCCGACGCTTGCGCCGCGCCCATCAAGCCGCCCAACAGGCCGCCAAAGCCACCCAGACCACTGCGCGCGCCGGCCTGCTGCGCCAAGGCGCTGAGCACCTGATTGCCCGCCGCGTCGTTGCCGCTCTGTTGTTGTGATGTCAT
>JBBRGA010000142.1:0-8713 GCA_038241115.1 Burkholderiales bacterium
CACCACTCCGAGCGGCTGGCGCAGGGTCCAGTTGTCGATGCCGGTGCTGACTTGCTCGGTGTAATCGCCTTTCAGCAATTGCGGAATGCCGCAAGCAAATTCAATGATGTCGATGCCGCGGCTGACCTCGCCTTGCGCGTCGGTGAACACCTTGCCGTGCTCGGCGGTGATGATGGCGGCCAGCGCGTTGCGGTGCTGGTTCATCAATTCCAAAAACTTGAACATGATGCGACTGCGGCGAATGGCAGGCATGTCCGACCAAGCCGGGAAGGCAGCCACGCCCGCTGCGACGGCGGCGTTGACCTCGGCCGCGCTGGCGAGCGCCACATGGCGCGCCACCTCGCCGGTGGCGGGGTTGTAGACCGCTTGACTGCGTCCGCTGGTGCTGGCCACCTCGCGGCCGTTGATGTGATGACCAATGTCAGATGTCGAGGTGAATGCTTCAGTCGCGCCCATGGTGTATCTCCAGGTTGAACGGGGATGGAATGGGCGAAGTCTAGGCCGCGTGCCTGCGTTTGGCTATGCCGCTGGTTTGATTTGATTGTTCACAATCATGAACAATCCCCAGAGCACTTCTTCAAGCCAAACCTTCAATCCGATTCACATGACCGACACCGTTCACCCTATGTGGTCGCACCTGCACCTGCTCACCGTGATCGCGCAAACCGGCAGCTTCACGCAGGCCGCGCAGCGCATGGGTTTGAGCAAGGCCGCGGTGAGCCAGCGCGTGGCCGAACTTGAGCGCGCCGTGGGCGTGACGCTGGTGCAGCGCACCACGCGCTCAGTGCGTTTGAGCGACGCCGGCCAGCGCTTGGTCGAAGACACCACCGAAAGCTTTGCCCACATCGCGCGCAGCCTGGGCAACACGCGCGACCTCGCCGGACAGCCGCGCGGCGTGGTGCGCATGACCGCGCCGGTGGCACTGGGCCGCCAGCAAATCGCACCGACCTTGACCGCGTTCATCAAGCGCTACCCGGACATACGCGTCGAGCTGGCGCTGTCTGACGAGGTCGTCAACCTGGCCCATGAAGGCTTTGACCTGGCGGTGCGCCACACCAGTGCCGCGCCCGACAACCATGTGGCCTGGAAGCTGTGCGGCTCGCGCACCTTGCTGCTGGCCACGGCCGGTTACTTGCGCCGTCGGGGCACGCCTGCGCACCCGAGCGATCTTGGCAACCACGACTGCCTTGCCTACTTGAGAAATGGTCCGGCGCAGTGGATGTTCGAGCGCGCCGCGGCCAATGAACCAGAGCGCATCAGCGTGGCTGTGCAGGGCTCCCTGCGCGCCAACAATTCAGAGTTGCTGCGCGATGCGGCGCTGGGCGGCTTGGGCATTGCGCAGCTGCCTGACTTCAGCGCCGCCGCCGCGCTGAGCAGCGGCCGACTGCGGGAGGTGTTGCCGCTGTGGACGCCGGTCGGCTTTTTTGGCGACGCCATCTTCGCCATCCGACCTTGGAGCCCGACGACTCCGCGCGCGGTGCAATTGTTGGTTGCGCATTTGCGCGCTGCATTGGCAGACGGGTTTGCAGCCGACAAGGCATGAGCTGCCAGCATCGATGCAGCGCGACAATCGCGTCATGGCCACACCTCCCCACCGCCCCACTGACAAGCGTGATGCCCGCAGTGCACGCCCCACCACCAACACCGCCACGAGAACAGCGCCTCGCCGGGCGCATCACGCCCCGCCCAACCGCCCCTTGCAGGCGCCGCCTCCCGTGCAGCCACTGAGTGAGCAGGAAATGGATCACCTGCAAGCGCTGCTTGACCGCGTGCCCGCGCCGCTCGAGCCGCTGGACGTCAGCATGCTCGACGGCTTTTTGTGCGGCGTGTTGGTGCAACCCACTCGCGTTCCCGATTCGCAGTGGCTGCCCCACATCACCGACGCTGATGGCCGCGCCCTGCCTGCGCGCTTCAACCCGACCGCGCTGCACGCGTTGGCGCTGCGGCGCTACGCCGAGCTGAATCAGGCCATATCTGAGCGCGATTGGTTCGACCCCTGGGTGTTTGAGTTGGGCAACGGGTCGGACGAAGAAAACCACAAGGAAAACCAAAACGAAAACGACGGCGAGGAAGGCATGGGTTCAGCCCCGCCAGAGGTCGATGCTGTCTACCCGTGGGTGGCTGGTTTCGCCACTGCCGTGGAGCTTTTCCCCGCCTTGATGCGCATGGACGCCAAACAGCTCACCGAACCGCTGGCGTTGCTGTACCGGCATCTGGACGCCGAAGATCTGGAAGACGCCGACGACTTGCTGGAAGAGATCGAGTCGCTGGAGCCGCCAGCCGATTTGAGCGAGGCCGTCGAAGGTTTGGTGCGCGCCACCTTGCTGTTGGCCGACGTGGGGCGGCCGTTGCCGAATGTGCTGACGGGTGGCGGGCAAAAGCAAGGGCCAGGCCGCGTGACGGGTTCCCGCACTTCGAGCGGCGGACGTTCGCGCGGGCCGCAGCGGTGAGCGAGCGCGGCGCGGCACACCACCTCCCCATCGGCCACCTGCTCATCGCCCTGGCTGTGGTGACGGTGTGGGGCAGCAACTTTGTGGTCATCAAGGTGGCCCTGGCGCACGTTCCGCCGCTGCTGTTTGCGGCCCTGCGATTTGCCTTTGCCTTGGTGCCCGCGCTGTTTTTTGTGGCGCGGCCCGCCGTGCCCTGGACGCAGCTGGCGCTGTACGGCGTGCTGATCGGGGTGGGCCAATTTGGTGTTTTGTACTTGGCCATCAACGGCCATATTTCTCCGGGCTTGGCATCACTGGTGATTCAAACCCAGGTGTTTTTCACCATCGGCATGGCGATGTTTTTTGCGCGCGAGCGGGTTCAAGCGTTCCAGTGGGCGGCCTTGTTGCTGGCCGTGGCGGGCATCGCAGTGATCGGTCTGCACACCGACGGCAGTACCACCGTGCAAGGCGTGTTGATGGTGGTGTTTGGGGCCTTTTGCTGGGCGGTGGCCAACACCGTGGCCAAACAGGCCAGCGTCACTGCGGCATCTGCGGTCAAGGTCAACATGCTGGCTTTCGTGATTTGGTCCAGCGCGTTTGCCGTGCCGCCGCTGTTGCTGTTGTCTTTGGCCTTTGAAGGCTGGCCCGCCATCCGCGCAGGCTTGACCCACAACAACGCCACCGCATGGGCAGCGGTGTTCTGGCAGGCTTGGGGCAACACCTTGTTCGGCTACGCGGCCTGGGCATGGTTGCTGTCGCGCTACCCGGCTGCGACCATTTCGCCGATCGCCTTGTTGGTGCCAGTGATAGGCATGGGCTCAGCAGCGTGGGCGCTTGGTGAATCACTGCCCGCCTGGAAGCTGAGTGCCGCGTTTTTGGTGATGGCAGGCTTGGCACTGAACACCCTGTGGCCGCGTTTACAGGTGCGTCTGGCGCGCCTGTAAACGTCTTCAAACTTCAGAAAGCGACGGCTAACCATGGCCTACGAACTGCATTACTGGCCGACCATCCCGGGGCGCGGAGAGTTTGTGCGTCTGGCGCTGGAAGCCGCCGGGGCTTCGTATGTGGATGTGGCCCGTGGCGCGCCTTCTGATTCGTCAGACAAAGCGCGCGGCGTCAAAGCCATGCAGCTGAGCATGGCGGACAGCGCGCAGGTTTACCCGCCGTTCGCGCCGCCTTTTTTGAAAGACGGCGCGCTGATGGTGGGCCAAACGGCGGCCATCCTGCACTACCTCGGGCCGACGTTGAAGCTGGTCGGCCGAAGTGAGCAAGCGCGGGTGTGGACGCAGCAAATTCAGCTCACCATCGCCGACATGGTGAGCGAGGCGCACGACACCCATCACCCCATTTCGTCCGGCCTGACTTACGAAGACCAACAACCCGAAGCCCTGCGGCGCGCGCGTGATTTTTGCGCTGTGCGCATGCCGAAGTTCCTGCAATGGTTTGAGCAAATCGTGGTGCGCAACCCAGCCGGCGCCCGCCACTTGGTGGGGGGGCGCTTGAGCTACGCCGACCTGTCGCTGTTTCAATTGATCGAAGGCCTGCACCACGCCTTCCCCCGCGCCACCGCCAGCGCGCTGGCGGCAACGCCAGGCATCGTCGGCATCCACGACACGGTGGCCGCGCTGCCCAAGGTCGCCGCCTACTTGCGCAGCGAACGCCGGATTGCCTTCAACCAGCAAGGCATCTTCAGGCGCTACCCCGAGTTGGACCTGCCGCCGCGCTAGTGCGGCAGATCAGCGACGCTCAGGCCTGCTTTTTCAGTTCTTCCGTCTGTCCAGGTTGAGCTTGTGCGGCGCGGCGGTCTGTGCCGACGAATGGCAAAGCCTGTGTTCGCCGTTCAACTGTCTCAACTTCCGCCAGCGCGAATTTCACTTCAGCCCATTTGGGTTTGGTCGATACGGAAAGCACGGCTTCGAACAAAACGGCCAGCATGACCGAGGCGACGCCAACAAGAAGCAACAAGTAAGTGATTGACAAGGGAATCTCCAGTCGAGTTCGTATCCGTTGAGGGATGAAAGTCGCGCGGCCACCAGAGATGACCCCGAAACACACCTTTACTTCGGTGATCAATCGCTTGCACTTGAGGGCGCCAAAGTGCACGCGCTGCGAGGTTTGAAAAGTAATTCACGTTTGCACACGAAATCACCTGATGTCACTTGTGCAGTAGTTGGCAAATTAATTTCGGCAACGGCTCAAGTCGCAAACTTGAGTCGTTTTCACTTTGCTCAGCAATGCCAAAAATAAGTAGTAACCCTGATCAGGCAGTTGTTACGGGTTTACCCTAGTATCGACTCCATCAACCACCGCTGGCGGTTGAACTTAAGGAGCACACGATGCACATCTCAACCATGATTCCCCCGGCCCGACTGTCTGCCCAAGCCTCACGAGGTGCCTTGGTGGCCGCCGACTTGTTCAACCGGGCCATGTCTTCACTGGCCCATTTGTTCGTTGCTCAGCTTGCTTTACCGGCCAAGACAAAATTCACCCGCTTTCAAGAAGCGACAGAAGCACGACGCCTTGCCCACAGCATGCGCGGCACTGATCGACGCATGGCAGACGAAATCTTTGCGGCGGCAGACCGCCATGAGCGCGACGACCGCTGAACGACGGCGCCGCTGAAAGGTGCTGCAGGGCGTCACTGCCCTCGGGCGGACAGTCTCCGTGTGGCACCAAGCAACGCGTTGAATAAAGCGTCAGATACAGCGCCCGCCGTCCACCTCCATCGCCACGCCGGTGATCATCGAGGCTTCGTCGCTGCACAAAAAGCACGCGGCGTTGCCCATGTCTTCGGGCGTGGAGAAACGGCCAATCGGAATGCTTGCCAAAAACCTGGCACGCACCTCGGGCGTGTCTTCGCCCATGAAAGTTTTGAGCAGCGGCGTTTCGCCCGCCACCGGATTCAGCGCCACCACGCGCACGCCGAACGGCGCCAATTCGACCGCCATGGCCCGGGTGGCGGTGATGACCCAGCCCTTGCTGGCGTTGTACCAAGCCAGACGCGGGCGCGGGCTGACACCGGCGGTGCTGGCGATGTTCAAGATCACTGCTTGTTTTTTGGAGCGTTGAAACTCTAACTTGAAGCGCGGCACCACTTCCTTGGCGGCCAGGTAAATGGCCTTCACATTCACCGCGAGGATGCGGTCGAACTCGTCTTCGGCCAATGATTCCAACGGCTGCGGCGTGTGTCCAACGCCTGCGTTGTTGACCAAGATGTCGAGCCCGCCGAAGTGCGCATAAGCAGCTTCGACCATGGCATGCACATCGGCCGCCACTGCCACATCCACACGGATGGCTTTTGCGCCCAGCGCCTGCGCCACACGTTGGGCGGCGGCTTCATCGCGGTCGGCGATCAGCACCCGCGCGCCTTCAGCCACAAACTTGGCGGCAATGCCCTCGCCAAAGCCCGAACCTGCACCGGTGACGATGGCGATTTTGTTTTGCAGTCTCATGATTTTTCCTTATCCGTGGTGAATGGCGACGGTCTTCAAACTTGAAAACCCATACAGCGCCTCGAAGCCTTTTTCGCGGCCGTGACCGCTGCGTTTGACGCCGCCAAACGGCAGCTCCACGCCGCCGCCCGCACCGTAGTTGTTGATAAAGACCTGACCACATTTCAGCGCGCGCGCCATGCGCAGTTGGCGGCCGCCGTCTGCGGTCCACACACCGGCGACCAAACCGAAGGGCGTGCCGTTGGCGACGCGCAACGCATCAGCCTCATCGTCAAAGGGGATTACCACTTGCACCGGGCCGAAGATTTCTTCTTGGGCCAAGGCGTGGTCTGAACTCAGGCCGCTGACCAGGGTGGGCGGCAAGTAGTGACCACCACCGGGAGCGCCGCTGACCACCTGCGCCTGGGCGGCAATGTGCAAGCCGTCTTGCTTCGCAAGCTGGAGATACCGGCTCACGATGTCGAACTGCCGCTTCGATATCAGCGGCCCCACGTCCAAATCGCTCAGCGCAGGCCCAACCCGCATGTCGCGGTAGCGCGCCGACATGCGCGCCAACACTTCGTCAAACACCTGCCGCTGCACCAAGATGCGCGACGCGGCCGAACAGGTTTGCCCGGCGTTTTGAATGCCCGCGTTGACCAAAAACGGCAACGCCGCCTCCAGATTGGCATCGGCAAATACCAGCTGCGGGCTCTTGCCACCCAGCTCCAGCGTGACCGGAATCGTGTTCTTCGCCGCTGCCGCCTGCACCAGCGCGCCGGTGGCCACCGAACCCGTGAACGAGATGTGATCGATGCCAGGGTGCGCCGACAACGCCGCGCCGGCCTCGTCGCCCAGCCCGGTGACCACGTTCAACGCGCCCGGCGGCAAGCCTGCTTCCATCGCGATGCGCGCAAACGCCAGCACCGTCAAACAAGCTTCTTCGGCCGGCTTCAGCACGCAGGCGTTGCCCATGGCCAAAGCCGCGCCCACGCTGCGCCCGACGATTTGCATGGGGTAGTTCCAAGGCACGATGTGGCCCGTCACGCCGAGGGGTTCGCGCAAGGTCAGCGCGGTGTAGCCGGCCATGAAAGGCAAGGTTTCGCCGTGAACCTTGTCGGCAGCGCCGCCGTAAAACTCCAGGTAGCGAGCCAGCGCAATCGCATCGGCGCGACCTTGCTTGAGCGGCTTGCCGACGTCGAGTGCCTCCAAGTGGGCCAGCATGTCAACGTTGTCGAGCACCTTGCGGCCGATGGCGCTGAGCACGCGACCGCGCTCGGTGGCCGTCATGCGGCCCCACGCCCCGACGTCAAGCGCGGCGCGGGCGGCGGTGACGGCGGCGTTGATGTCGGCCAGATTGCCGCGGCCGATGTGCGTCAGCAGCGTGCCGTCAGACGGGTTCTCCAGCGGCAGTGTTTGCCCGCTGTCGGCGCTGCGCCAGTGGCCGTCAATGAGGATCAGTGAGGTGTCGAAAGGGAAGTCGAAAGAGTTCGTTTGCATAGAAATTCTGACCGTGTGCAGCGGTCAATTGGGTGAAAAAACTTTCAATAGACTACCTCGACTGCCCGCTCATGACACGTGACGCATGACCCTCTTCATCCTCAAACGCTTTGCCACTTTCCTCGCCACGCTGTTGGCGGCTTCGGCCTTGGTGTTTGCGGTGCTCGACGTGCTGCCAGGCAATGCGGCGGAGTTGATGTTGGGCGAATCGGCCACGCCCGAATCATTGGCTGCCTTGAGCGCCAAACTGGGCTTGGACCAGCCTGCGCTGGCCCGTTACGTCGCTTGGATGAAGGGCCTGGCGCACGGCGACATGGGCATGAGTTTGTCTTACGACACACCGGTGTGGGAGCTGGTGCGCCAGCGCATGGCGGTGACGCTGCCATTGGCCTTGATGGCCATGACGCTGACCACCGTGTTGGCGCTGAGTGCGGGCATTTACGCGGCCTCGCAACACAACAAGCTCGGCGACGTGGGCGTGATGACGGTCAGCCAAATTGGCATCGCCATTCCCAATTTCTGGTTTGCCATTTTGTTGATTCTGGTTTTTGCGGTGAAGCTGCAATGGTTCTCGGCCGGTGGCTTTGCGGGCTGGACGGAGGACGACGGCGGTGGCGGGGGTGGCGGTTTATGGATGGGCCTCAAAGCGCTGGTTTTGCCCGCCGTGGCCTTGGCCGTGGTGCAAGCCGCCATCCTGGCGCGCATCACCCGCTCGGCCGTGCTGGACGTGCTGCGCGAAGACTTTGTGCGCACCGCCCGCGCCAAAGGACTGAACCCGCGTCAGGTGCTGTGGCGACATGTGCTGCGCAACGCCTTTGTGCCAGTGCTGACCTTGATGGGTTTGCAGTTTGCCAACCTGCTCACCGGCACGGTGGTGATCGAAAACGTGTTCAGCCTGCCCGGCCTGGGCCGCTTGGTATTTCAAGCCATCGCCAACCGCGATTTGGTCGTGGTGCGCAATGTGGTGCTGCTGTTGGCGGCAGCGGTGATCGTGATCAACTTTGTGGTCGATGTGCTGTACGCGGCGATTGATCCGCGCCTGCGATTGAGCGCGGCATGACAGCCATGGTGTTGACCGTGTGCCCGCGCTTGGCAACAGGCATGAACGGGGCGGGGGCGGGGCTTGCATATCAAAGCGCCACGCCAAATACAAACCCGTTCGGGCTGAGGTATCGAAACCGCTTCGTGAGTTTTGAGCCTGTCCTTCGATACCTCAGGACGAACGGAGCGGGGGCGGGGGCGGGCGTGGGCGTGGGCGTGGACGTGGGCGTGGGGGTCGCGCAAGAAAAACCCACGGCAAATACAAAACCGTTCGGGCTGAGGTATCGAAGCCGCTGCGTGAGTTTTGCGCCT
>JBBRGA010000143.1:0-8635 GCA_038241115.1 Burkholderiales bacterium
GGGGGCGTATCCGGCAATGATTTCTTTGGGAATTTCGCGCTTGATGAGGCGCTCGATCTCACGCAAAAAGCCGTTCTCGTCCACACACACCAACGAAATCGCTTCGCCCTGCGCGCCGGCGCGTCCGGTGCGGCCAATGCGGTGCACATAGTCTTCAGGCACGTTGGGCAGCTCGAAATTCACCACGTGGGGCAGCATGTCGATGTCGATGCCGCGCGCCGCGATGTCGGTGGCCACCAACACGGTCAGGTCGCCGGTTTTGAACTCAGCCAGCGCTTTGGTGCGCGCGCTTTGGCTCTTGTTGCCGTGGATGGCCATGGCGCTGATGCCGGACTTTTCCAAAAACTCCACCAGCTTGTTGGCGCCGCTTTTCATGCGAGTGAACACCAGCACTTGATCCCAGTTGTTGCTCTTGATCAGGTGTGCGAGCAGGTCTTTCTTCATGTCGCGGCCCACAGGGTGAACCTTCTGCGCAATGCTGTCGTTGGTCTGGTTGCGGCGCGCCACTTCAATCAGCGCGGGCTTGTTCAGCAGGCGGTCGGCCAAGGCTTTGATCTCGTCACTGAAGGTGGCCGAGAACAGCAAACTTTGCTTCTGCGCAGGCAACACCGCCAGCACTTTCTTGATGTCGTGAACGAAGCCCATGTCGAGCATGCGGTCGGCCTCGTCGAGCACAAAAATTTGCACGTGACTGAGGTCGAGCGTGCGTTGCTGGTGGTGGTCCAGCAGGCGGCCGGGTGTGGCAACCAGGATGTCCACGCCGCGGCGCAGCGCGTTGATTTGCGGCTGCATGCCGACGCCGCCAAACATCACCATGCTGGTGAGCTTGCTGTACTTGCCGTAGGTTCTCACGCTCTCTTCAACCTGCGCCGCCAGCTCACGCGTGGGGGTCAGGATGAGTGCACGAACCGGAATTTTTCCTCTGGCGTCGCGCACCGCGGGGTTGGCCATCAAGCGGTGCAGCATGGGCAGCACGAAGCCGGCGGTTTTGCCGGTGCCGGTTTGGGCGCCGCCCATCACGTCAACGCCAGACAGCACCAACGGAATGGCTTGCACTTGAATGGGTGTGGGGGTGGTGTAGCCGTATTCGTTGACGGCACGCAACAAAGGCTCGGCCAAGCCGAGGGTGTCAAAAGACATGGGGGTTTTCCAATAGGAAGACATCGGCCTGTCGCTCGGATTTCGGGCGCCAGTCGCAGGCTGAGGGGGTGTGTTGAGCCGCTGATTCGCTCACCTTGCAGCGTGTTTTTGTACACGTGCGTTGGCAGCGCGGATGCAGCTTGGGGGCTCGGGTCAGGATGACGGCAGCGCAGTGACTGAAGCTTGCGCCGGTGATGAATTCTAACCGCGCGGTGCTTGCCAGTCGTCGAAGAGGAGCGGCGTTGACCGGCTTGATAGACAACTGCGGCGACAATGCCGGGTTGGCAGTCACACGCTGCCGAAGGTAGCAGAACGCGGCAGAACGCGGCACAGAGGGCCACACCGCGCCGCCGCCGCAAATCAAAATCAAGCAGGAACACCATGGCTCAGTACGTATTTACGATGAACCGCGTGGGCAAGATCGTGCCGCCCAAGCGTCAAATTCTCAAAAACATTTCGCTCTCGTTTTTTCCGGGCGCCAAGATCGGCATGCTGGGCCTGAACGGCTCCGGAAAAAGCACCTTGCTGAAGATCATGGCGGGTGTCGACAAAGACATCGAAGGCGAAGCCACACCGATGCCCGGTTTGAAGATTGGCTACTTGCCTCAAGAACCCGTCATGGACCCCAACCAGACCGTGCGCGAAGCGGTGGAAGAGGGCATCGGCGGTGCGCTGGCCGCCAAGAAACGTCTCGACGAGGTGTATGCCGAATACGGCGCAGAGGACGCTGACTTCGACGCGTTGGCCACTGAACAAGCGCAGCTGGAGGCCATCATTTCAGCGGCTGGTTCTGAGAACACCGACCTGCAATTGGAGCTCGCTGCCGATGCCTTGCGCCTGGCCCCGTGGGACGCCTTGGTCGGTAAATTGTCAGGCGGAGAAAAGCGCCGTGTGGCGCTGTGTCGCTTGCTGCTGAGCAAGCCCGACATGCTGCTGCTCGACGAGCCCACCAACCACCTCGACGCAGAAAGTGTCGACTGGCTGGAGCAGTTTTTGGCCCGCTTCTCTGGCACCGTGGTGGCCATCACCCACGACCGCTACTTCCTGGACAACGCGGCCGAGTGGATTCTGGAACTCGACCGCGGCTCAGGCATCCCGTGGAAAGGCAACTACAGCACTTGGCTAGAGCAAAAAGAAGGCCGCCTGGAGCAAGAGCAAAAGACCGAAGACGCCCGAACCAAGGCCATGAAAAAGGAGCTGGAGTGGGTGCGCCAGAACCCTAAAGGCCGTCAAGCAAAGAGCAAGGCGCGTTTGGCGCGCTTTGAAGAACTCAGCGATGTGGAATACCAAAAGCGCAACGAGACGAATGAGATCTTCATTCCTGTGGCCGACCGCTTGGGCCACGAGGTCATTGAGTTTGAAAACGTCACCAAGAGCTTTGGCAACCGCGTGCTGATTGACGACCTGAGCTTCAAGGTGCCGGCCGGTGCCATCGTCGGCATCATTGGCCCCAACGGAGCGGGCAAGTCGACCTTGTTTCGCATGATCGCGGGCACTGAGAAGCCCGACAGCGGCACCGTGAAAATCGGCCCAACCGCCAAGATGGCGTTTGTCGAACAAAGCCGCGAATCGCTCGAGGGCGACAAGACGGTGTGGCAAGACGTCTCAGGCGGGCTCGACAACTTGATCGTCGGCAAATTCGTCATGCCGTCGCGTGCCTACTTGGGTCGCTTCAACTTCAAAGGCAACGACCAACAAAAGCTCGTGGGCAATTTGTCAGGCGGCGAGCGCGGCCGGCTGCACCTGGCCAAAACCTTGATTGCTGGCGGCAATGTGCTCATGCTCGACGAGCCGTCCAACGACTTGGACGTGGAGACCTTGCGCGCACTGGAAGATGCGCTGCTGGAGTTTGCCGGCAGCATCATGGTCATCAGCCACGATCGCTGGTTTTTGGACCGCATTGCAACCCACATCCTGGCCTGCGAAGGCGATTCGAAATGGGTCTTCTTTGACGGCAATTATCAAGAATACGAGGCCGACAAAAAGCGCCGTCTGGGCGAAGAAGGTGCAAGGCCGAAGCGTGTGCGCTTCAAGGCGTTGAAGTAGAGCTGACGCGAGCAGCGCCGCCTCGTTTTCTATGCATCCGGCCCGTTCACGGGTGAACGGTTCGACGGTTCGCCCTGAGGTATCGAAGCGTCAGCGCATGAGCGGAAACCTTCCACACCGCAGGGCGAACAGAGAAATTCTTCGTTCAGCCTAACGGATCAACGGTCACACCTTGCGCACCGTGCAAATCGTGTCGTACCAACCTTGCATGCCCACCAGCGGGGCGGGTTGGATGGGCAGGATCGCGTTGATGTTGTAGCCCGCGCCGGTGCCGCCTCGCGCTGGGTCCCACCAAATGTCCTCGTCCAGATCGGCGTCGTCGTCGATGACGTTTTTGTCAAAGGCTGCCAGAGCTTGCTTCTTGCCGTTGCGCGCTGTGGCCGCGCGTCCGTGAAAGCTGTTGCCCAGCGTATTTGAGACCGCCAGCACGCGCGGGTGGATGCCTTCGGTCACCCACGCCGGCACCAAGGCCTTGCCCACCACTTCGCCGCCGCCGCGCATGGCGTGACCGTAAGGCCGGTACGTGGTGATCTCGACCATGTCGCCGGTTTTGATGCCCAGCCTTGAAGCCGTGTCGGTGTTGATCCACATCGGGTTGTGGTGCACGATTTCGGTCAGGTATTTTTGCGATTGCGTGCGGCCCTGGGTGTGCACATTCCACTTGAACGTCACCAAATGAAGCTGCTCGGGCTTCATCTTGGCGATGGACGGAACGGGAAAATATTCGGGCATGCCTTTGCCGCCATCTTCACTGAAGCCGCGCGCTTTGGAAGCCGCTTCAATGTCGGGGTGGTAGACCGAAAACTTGCGCGAAGGCGTGATGAACCCACGCCGCGCCATGCCGTTGACCATCAACCCGGCCACGGACTCTTTGCCGTCTGCGGCAACCCGGTAAATCATTTGCGTGGCGGTATCGACACGGGTGTTCTTCAGTTCAGCGGCAGTGAGCGCCCAGTTGTACAGGTCGTAGTACTTGGGCTTGCTCAGGTCTTGCCACACGCCGTGCTGCTTCATGTACGCGAAGCCGTCGGTGATCGCAACCGACTTTCCTTCGGTATCCAGGCCTTGATAACGGGTCAGGCCCACGCAGCGCTGTTTCATCCACTCTTCGTGGTCTTTGAACGCGAAATATTTGGCCGTGTCGGGGCCAATGCGCTTGCCGATTTCTATCAGCGAGTCGACGAAACTTTTGCATTCGGCTGGTGGCTGAATGATGGGCTGGCGCAGCGTCACGTAGTCGCGCAACTCCATGTTGTTGCGGGTATCGAAGCCCCAACGCTCCATGTAACTGGCATCCGGCAAGATCATGTCAGCGTAGTGCGCGGTTTCGGAATAAACCACGTCCGAGCAGGCGTGAAACGGGATCAACGATTCGTCTTTCAGCACCTCCAGCGCCAGGCTGCGTCCCTCTGGCCAGGTCAGCGGCGACGCCAAGGTGTAGCTGATGTAGACCTGCAGCTTGCCGCGTCCTTCTTTCAAATAACGGTAGACGATCTGACCCACCTTCATGCGCTGCCATTTGTTGGCCAGCGGCCATTCGGGCGGGTTTTCGATCGCGCTTTTAGCGGTGGGCGAAGGCGGCTGAGGCAGCGGTTGTGGAAAAACTTGTGGCGGCACTCGCGTGGGTTCCACCGTGTAGCAATATCCACCCGGCTGCCCAATAGAGCCAACGATGGCGTTCAGCAAAATCACGGCGCGATCCGCGTTGAAGCCGTTGTAATGCGCGCCGGATCCGCGGTTGGTGAACGCGACGGCGGCGGGCGCGGCACGTGCAAATTCCAAGGCCACGCGGCGGATGTCGGCGGCTGCGATTCCGCTGATGCCCTCGGCCCATTCGGGCGTGTACTGAGCAATCCAAGTGGCCAGATCGTCGGCGCGCACATTGCTCCAGGTGTCCAGCCATTCACGGTTGTGCAAATTGGCCGCGATGATGGCGTTTCCCATGGCCAAAGCGATGGCGCCGTCGCTGCCGGGCGTGGGTGCGAACCACTCGTCACTGCGACCGGCGGTGTTCGACAAACGCACGTCAAAGCACACCAATTTGGCGCCGTTGTTGAAGCGGCCGCGGATGATCCGTTTGGCGGTGTGAATGGCGCCTTGGTGCGCCTCATAAAAATTGGCGCCGAAGTCGAGGATGTATTTGCTGCGCTCGAAGTCGCCCGACTCCCAATCGGTCTCACCCAAGCTCACGTAGTTGGCGGCGCGTTTGTTCGACGAGCAAATGGCGCGGTGGTTGAACAGCGACGGCGAGCCAATCGAGTTCAGAAAGCGCCCCATTTCTTCTGACAGGCGCGACCGCCCGATGTGGATGGCCACCTCCTCGGGCTTGCCTTCGTCCATGGCCTTGCGAATGCGCTTGGCGATCTCGTCGTGCGCTTCGTCCCAGGTGATGCGCTGCCATTTGCCTTCACCACGCGCACCCACGCGTTTTAGCGGGTACAGCAACCGCTCGGGATAGGTGTTGATGGTCGGCCCCGATTGGCCTTTGGCGCACAGCGATTTGCCGTTGTTCGGGTCTTCCGGGTTGCCGCCAACCTTCACCAATTTACCGTCGATGACGTAGCCTTGAATGCCGCAAACAGTCGAGCAGTTCAGGCACACGCCTTTGACGATGGTGGCTCGGCTGTAGTCGTTTTTAAGGCGCCCTTTGCCGCTGGGTCGGCGGCCCGCCTTGCGCTGGCCATAAGGTTCTTTTTTACGGTTCCACCAAGCCGCATTGGCGTCGTCGGGCGTGAGCAAAATCACCTCGCCCACCGCCAGAGTGGCCAATGCGCTCATGCCACGTTTCAGGACTTCGCGGCGCTTCATGCCTTGGTCTCCCCAGGCACGTAGTCGGTCACGTTTTTGGCGGGGTCCACGCGCGCCCACAACACGCGCTTGGGCTTGGGAAATGTGGGCTCCAGCGAAGCCCAGGTTTCGATCTCGTAGCTGTATGGGTCGTGGACTTGGCCCTTCGGAATCTTCGCTTCCATCTCCACCTTATGGCCTCGATAAGCCACAGACGGAAGCGTCTTTTCCTCTGGCTTCAGCACCTTGGTTTCGCTGCCGTGCTTGGCCATGAACACCGAGTACGGCGAGGCGGCATCGTTGGCGTCGCCGAAGTGGAAAACCTCGGCGGGGCATGTTTCAACGCACGCCGGTTCCATGTTGTTGTCGAGCCGGTGAGAGCAGAAATCGCACTTGTCGGCGACGTCGTTTTCATCGCAGCCGATGGCCGCGTAAGGGCAGGCTTTTTCGCAGGCACCTGCGTGGTCACATTTATCAGGGATGACTCGAACGATGCCGTCTGCGCCGCGCTCGATGGCATCGTGCGTGCATGCCCTGAGACAGGGCGTGTCCTCGCATTGCATGCACAACGTGGGCAAGAAGAAACGTTGTGTTTTTGGGAACTTGCCGGTTTCCCAGTAGTAGACCTTGGTGCGAAAGCGGCCCAGCGGAACCGTGTTTTCAACTTTGCAAGCGACTGAACAAGCGTGGCAGCCGATGCAGCGCTCGACATCCAGCGCCATCTTCCAGCGCGGCACCAGTCCGGTGGTGGGATTAATTGGAACCATGAATCGACTCCGACGGCCAAAAATAGATGCTGACGTGTGGGTTGCTGTGCGCAAGCCCCACGGTCGAGATTTCGATAAGGGCTTGATTCATGAACTGCTCCGTAAAACCACGAAAACGAGCGACAACAAACATCTTCGTTCAATTGTGCCGCGCACCGGTGGTCGCGTGCGCGCGAACCCGTGAATTGGGGGATTGCTTTTTAAGCGATGATTTGGGCCGATTTCAAACGGCCTGCTCGGCAAACGCTCGGGCATCATTTCGAACAAATTTCTGATGAATCACTACATGCAGTTGAAAACTCCCACCGTTCGACTCGGCCGTTTGTGTCAAGGGCTTGTCGCCAGCATCGTGGTGGCAGGTTGCGGTTCGCTCACGCCGCCAGTTGCGGTGGTTGCGCCAACCCCTGCCGCCGCACCGGCACCGGGCGCAATGGCTTCAGCGCCAGCCCCCAGGTTCGCATCAACCACCCCCAAAGCCGCTGCTGCAGTGGCTCCTGCGGCGTCGGCCGCCACGGCTGGCGGGCCCGTGCCGCCGCGGCCCGATCCGACCGCGGCACGGCCGTTTGACGAGGTCATCAAGGGCGCCACTCAGCAGACGGGTTTTGTGCCCGTGTGGCGAAAAGACGAGAAGGTCTGGTTGGAGATTGCGACTGACCGTTTTGACCAACCGTTCAACCTGTCGGTGAACGTGTCGAACTCATTGGGTGAGCGTGGGCTGTACGGCAGCCAAATGGGCCCCAATTGGATGGCGCAATTCCGAAAAATCGGCAGCACGCAAGTGCAACTGATTGCTCTGAACACCGCTTATGTGGCCAGCAGCGCTGCCATGAAAGCGACGATCGAGCAGTCGTTTTCGCACAGCCTGCTGGGCTCGGCGGTGATTGCCAGCGCGGCCCACCCGACGCGCAAGTCAGTGCTGATCGACGCCAGCTTTCTGTTGTCCGACATGGCGGGTTATTCCACTCAGTTGGAGCAAGCGTTTCGCGCACCCTACGGTTTGGACCGAGGCAATTCCTACTTTGAGAAAACCCGGGTTACCGACGACTTGACCACGTTGAACACCCGGATCCACTTTGCCACGGCGCGGATCGCCGCTCCGCCTTTGGTACCCGGCCCGGTGCCCGCCACGCCGCCGCCAAGCACGGTGCCCGACCCTCGCAGCTTCTTCGTGGGCTTTGTCTACAGCTTCAGCAAGCTGCCCGACCAAGCCATGGCGCCGCGCAAGACCGACCCTCGTTTGGGCCACTTCTTCGACCTCGTCACCGATCTGAACTCTGACCTTAAATCCAACCCACGCCTGCACTACGTGAATCGCTGGCGTCTGGAAAAGAAGGAACCTACCGCGGCAATGTCAGAGCCCAAAGAGCCCATCGTTTATTGGCTGGACAAAAATATTCCAGTGCAATACCGTGCCGCAGTGACGGCCGGCATCCTGGAGTGGAACAAAGCCTTCGAGAAGATCGGTTTCAAAAACGCGGTGCTGGCCAAGCAACAACCCGACGATGCCGATTGGGACAATCTCGATGCGCGCCACGCGTCCATCCGCTGGTTCACCGGAGCCGATGTCGGATTTGCGCGGGGCCCGAATCACAGCGACCCTCGTACCGGCGAAATTCTGGACGCCGACATCGCAATGAGCGATGTGTTCGGACGCGGTTCACGTCGTTTCATCGTCGAGGACGTGGCCACTTTGACCTCTTCTGTGGCTGCGCAAAAGGCGAAGTCGTGGCAAGCAGGGTCCAAACACAATTTGCACGCCGA
The DNA here is from genome assembly GCA_038241115.1 of Burkholderiales bacterium. GTDB lineage: Bacteria > Pseudomonadota > Gammaproteobacteria > Burkholderiales > Burkholderiaceae_C > JANYJJ01. Next base: position 8,502 of record JBBRGA010000143.1, read on the forward strand.
GTCCTGCGACTACGCGCACGAGGCGGCGTCTGAGATGGACTTCGCGCTGGACTTGTTGGAGGCGCGCGGCGACCTGGAACCCGACAGCCCCGAGGCCGAGGCCTTTGTGCAAGGCGTGATCAAGGACACCATCA
>JBBRGA010000144.1:0-8504 GCA_038241115.1 Burkholderiales bacterium
CGCGCAAACGGTGGCCAACGACCACATCGGGCCAGCCAACGAGACAGTGGTTGCCAGCCCCATTCTTCGACCAACAGCACTGCGCCCGCCAAAAACAGCAACACGGTGCGCAAGCCGTGCCAGGCCCGCTTGAAAAACATCATCGATAGATTGTAGGAAGCAGTCGATTGATGACGGGCAGTGCCAGCGAATACCGATCGGTGTCAGCGCTCGTTCGATCTAAGCTCAAAGACCGTACAGCTTTTGGCTTGCTCTTGCGGCAGCGGGCAGGCCCTTGCGCTCACGAATCTGATTGATGACCCTGGTCGCCACTTCAGTCAACTCTTCAGTGGTGCTGGCCTTGTCCACCGCCAATGTCAGCGTGAAGCCCCGCAGCCCGAGTTCGCTGGAGATGAGTTGGGTGAGTGCGGTGGTGAACTCGGCGTAGCTCAGGGGCGCGCGCTGCGCAGGCGGCATTTCATTGGCCGCATCCACTGTCGCCGCCGGTTTGCCGGCTGCGCTCGCCGGTTCGATCAAGCCCAAGGCTTGCAACGAATCGAAATCGGCCGGGCTGGTGCCTTTGACGTTTTGCAGCAAGCCGTCGTCGGGTTTCAGGCCGTCGATCAACAACAGCAAATTGCGCTTTGCTCTGTCATTGACAAGTCGGCGCGCCTGAATTTCAGCGCGCCCCGCATCGGTTTTTGTCCAGATCATTTGCTTTTCCTCTGGAGGCCAAGGCTTGGCCGAAGTTGCTGCCTCGTGACGCCAAGATGCTGCCTAGAGCAGTATGAACGTCAGTGTGACGAAACAAAATAAAAAAAGCCATGCATGCGCATGGCTTTACTTGGCTTGGCTTTGGGCCACGGTTGGCGTTGCCCAAGCGGCCCATCAAACTTTGTCGCGCAACTCGCGACGCAAGATTTTGCCCACGGGTGACTTGGGCAAGTCGGTCCGGAACTCGATCAGCTTGGGCCGCTTGTAACCCGTCAACTGGGTCTCGCAGTAGGCGCGGACGTGGGCTTCGGTGACGCTTTGGTCACTGCGAACGATCACCAATTTCACCGCTTCGCCTGCCTTGGCATCGGGCACTCCGACTGCGGCACATTCCATGATGCCCGGCATCTGCGTGACCACGTCTTCTACTTCGTTTGGATACACATTGAAGCCGCTGACCAAGATCATGTCTTTCTTGCGATCGACGATTTTGAACGCGCCGTCGGCGTCGACGGTGCCGATGTCGCCAGTGCGGAAGAAGCCGTCGGCGGTCATGACTTTGGCGGTTTCATCGGGCCGCTGCCAATAACCGGCCATGACCTGTGGGCCTCGGATCGCGATTTCGCCCGGCGTGCCCATCGGCACCTCGGCACCGTCATCGTCGAGCAAGACGAGTTCGGTGTTGGAAACCGGGAAACCGATGTTGCCGGTGAAGTTGGCGTTGTCCACCAAGGTGCACGTGGCCGTGGGGCTGGTCTCAGACAAGCCGTAGCCCTCGGCGATGCTGCAGCCGGTTTTCTCAAACCACAGTTTGGCTGTGGCGCTTTGCACCGCCATGCCGCCGCCCACAGAGATCACCAGACTCCGCCAGTTCACGGTTTCGAATTCGGGGTGATGGGCCATCGCGTTGAACAGCGTGTTCACGGCTGGGAAGCTGTGAAATTTTTGCCCTTTCAACTCTTTGAACATGGCCGGCAAATCGCGTGGGTTGGCCACCAGAATGTTGCAGCCGCCCATGCGCATCACCAGCATCATGTTGGTGTTGAAGCCGAAGATGTGATACAGCGGCAAGGCACAAATGGTGACGATTTGCTCGCCAGCTGGGATCCGTTTCAGGGCCGGTTGGTACCAAGCTTCGGCCTGCAAGACGTTGGCCACCAAGTTGCGATGCAAGAGCACCGCGCCTTTGCTTACGCCGGTGGTGCCGCCGGTGTACTGCAACACCGCAATGTCGTCCAGACCGACATTCGCGGGCTTGAAGCTTTTGCCCCGGCCCTGGGCGATGGCGTCAGAAAAGCGCACCGCGCCGGGCAGCTCGAAGGCGGGCACCATCTTTTTGACGTTGCGGATCACGTAGTTGACAAGCAGGCTTTTCGGGAAGCCCAGCATGTCACCCAGCGCGGTGATGATGATCTTTTTGGTGGGCACCGCGGCAAGCACCTTTTGCAAAACCGACGCGAAGTTTTCAACAATCACGATGGCCTTGGCGCCCGAGTCTTTTAATTGGTGCTCGAGCTCGCGCGGGGTGTACAGCGGGTTCACGTTCACCACCACGTAGCCGGCGCGCAAGATGGCGGCCACAGCCACGGGGTACTGCGGCACGTTGGGCATCATGATGGCGATGCGGTCGCCTTTGTCCAGGCCCAGCGTTTGCAAGTACGCCGCCATCGCGCTTGATAAGTCAGCCACCTCGCCGTAAGTGATGACCTTGCCCATAAATCGGTAAGCAGGCAAGTCACGGTATTTTTTGAAGCTGTCTTCCATGAGAGACACCAGCGACGAATACTGTTCGACGTCGATGTTTGCTGGCACTTCTTTGGGGTAGTGCTTCAGCCAATTTTTTTCCATGAGGAGCTCCGGGGTCGTTGTGCAAGCGGCGGGAGCCGCGCTGCAGCCGATTCTGACGGATGGCTGACGTCGCAGGGATCGGGGAATTCGATAGCGCGCAGCGGCGACTGCACATTGAAAAGAGCCTGTCGGTGCAGGCTCTTTTTGATCTGGCGCCGCATCGAGAGGCGGCGGCAGTGACGATTTGACGTCTGATTACTCGACGGCTTTCACCATGTCCTCGATCACCTTTTTCGCGTCGCCGAAGACCATCATCGTCTTGTCCATATAGAACAGTTCGTTGTCCAAACCAGCGTAGCCCGCCGCCATGGAGCGTTTGTTGACGATGATGGTTTTGGCTTTGTAGGCTTCCAGGATCGGCATGCCGTAAATGGCGCTGCCTTTGGTGTGGGCGGCGGGGTTGACGACGTCGTTGGCGCCCAAGATGATGGCCACATCGGCCTGGCCAAACTCGCCGTTGATGTCCTCCATCTCGAAGACTTGGTCGTAAGGCACTTCGGCCTCGGCCAGCAGCACGTTCATGTGGCCGGGCATGCGGCCTGCCACCGGGTGAATCGCGTATTTCACGGTGATGCCTTTGGCCGTCAGCTTCAGTGCCAGTTCTTTCACCGCATGTTGAGCGCGCGCCACGGCCAAACCGTAGCCGGGAACGATGATCACGGTTTCGGCGTTGCCCAGCACAAAGGCGGCGTCGTCGGCGCTGCCGCTTTTGACCGGACGCGCCTCGGGTTTGCCTCCCGCAGCGGAGGTTGCTTCACCTCCGAAGCCGCCCAAAATCACGTTGAAGAAAGAGCGGTTCATGGCCTTGCACATGATGTAGCTCAGGATCGCGCCCGACGAGCCCACCAGCGAGCCGGCCACGATCAACATGGCATTGTTCAAGCTGAAACCAATGCCTGCCGCAGCCCAACCCGAGTAGCTGTTGAGCATCGACACCACCACCGGCATGTCCGCGCCGCCAATCGGGATGATGATGAGCACGCCCATCACAAACGCCAGGGCCAGCATCGCAAAAAACGCTGTCCAGTTGCCGGTGAATGTGAACACCAAGCCCAAGCCCAGCATGGTCAATCCCAGCACCAGGTTCAACTTGTGCTGGCCTGCAAACTGCACCGGCGCGCCTTGGAACAAACGAAACTTGTACTTGCCGCTGAGCTTGCCGAACGCGATCACCGAGCCGCTGAAAGTGACCGCGCCGATGGCCGCCCCCAGGAACAACTCGAGCCGGTTGCCCGACGGAATTTCCAGGCCCTTGGCCACGATGCCAAACGCATACGGCTCTGCCACCGCTGCCACCGCAATGAACACCGCCGCCAGGCCGATCATGCTGTGCATGAACGCGACCAGTTCGGGCATCTTGGTCATCTCCACCCGCTTGGCCATCAACGTGCCGACCGAGCCGCCCACGACCAGCGCGCCGAACACGTAAAGCAAACCACCGGTGCTGCCGGTGCCCGAGCCCGTGACCCCTGACTGGCTGCCCAGGCGCACGATCAGTGCGGCGGTGGTGGCCACGGCAATGCCCATGCCGACCATGCCAAACAAGTTGCCGCGTATCGAGGTGGTCGGGTGGCTCAGGCCCTTCAGCGCCTGGATGAAGCAAACGCTGGCGACCAAATAAAGCAGGGTGACCAAATTGAGGCTCATTGCTTTTCCCCCATCGCAGCGACGACTTTCTTTTCTTTCTTCTTGAACATTTCCAGCATGCGCCGCGTCACCAGAAAGCCGCCAAACACATTCACCGCCGCAAGCGCCACCGCCAGCACGCCCATGGTTTGACCGAGCGCGGTTTCAGTCAGCGCCGCTGCCAACATGGCACCTACGATGACGATGGCCGAAATGGCGTTGGTCACCGCCATCAGCGGCGTGTGCAGCGCGGGTGTGACGGTCCACACCACGTGGTAGCCCACGTAGATGGCCAACACGAAGATGATGAGATTGACGATGGTGGGAGAAACGGCTTCCATGGGAGGCTCCTGCGAATGCTTTTTGGTTTGGGTCTTGGCGGCTCGGCTTGCTGAGTCCATAACGAAGAACGAGAAGAACAGCACCTATTTGCGCTTGACTTCCCCGCCCTGCGTCATCAGGCAAGCGGCCACGATGTCGTCGTCCATGGGCACGTTGAATGCGCCCTCTTTGGTGATCACGAGCTTCAAAAAATCGAGCACGTTGCGGGCATACAGCGCGCTGGCGTCGGCCGCCACCAAAGAGGCCAGATTGGTCTCGCCAATCAGCGTCACGCCGTGCTTGATCACGGTTTTGTCGGCCTCGCTGAGGGGGCAGTTGCCGCCCTTCATCTCCCCGTTCAAGTCGGGACCTTTGCCGGCTGCGATGTCCACGATCACCGAGCCCGGCTTCATGCTTTTCACCATGTCTTCGGTGATCAGCGTGGGCGCAGCGCGTCCGGGGATCAGCGCGGTGGAAATCACGATGTCGGCCGCGGCCACGCGCTTGGCCACCTCGGCTTTTTGACGGTCCAGCCAGCTTTGAGGCATGGGCTTGGCATAACCGCCCACACCCACTGCGGCTTCTTTTTCCTCGGGCGTGTCGTAGCTCACGTCGATGAATTTGCCGCCGAGTGACTCGACCTGCTCTTTCACGCTGGGCCGTACATCGGACGCTTCGATCACCGCGCCCAAGCGCTTGGCCGTGGCAATGGCCTGCAAGCCCGCCACGCCCACGCCGAGAATGACCACGCGCGCGGCTTTCACCGTGCCTGCGGCGGTCATCAGCATCGGGAAAAACCGTTGGTAGGCATCGGCCGCAATCATCACCGCCTTGTAGCCCGCGATGTTGGCCTGCGATGACAGCACGTCCATGCTTTGCGCGCGCGTCGTGCGCGGTGCGGCTTCAAGTGCAAAGCTGGTCAGACCGGCGCTGGCCATGCGCTGCAAGCCGTCGCGATCAAACGGGTTGAGCATGCCGACCAAGGCAGCGCCCGATTTGAAATGCGGCATTTCAGCGTCGCTGGGTGCGCGCACTTTCAACACCAGTTCGCAGCCAAAAGCACCTGCCGCGTCGGTGATTTCTGCGCCCGCCGCCGCGTAAGCCGCATCGGTCACGCTGGCACCGATGCCAGCGCCTGACTGAACCTTGATGGTGTGGCCTTGGGCCTTGAGCTTCTTCGCCGTTTCAGGCGTTATAGCCACCCGCGTTTCGCCTTGCGTTGTTTCAAGCGGAACCCCGATCAACATAAAAGCTTCCTCTCAAGACGCTGCGCGCCTGATTGTTTTTGACAGTTTTCAAACAGCCCGCGAGCTTACACAAAGATCGACGCTTGACACTTGGTGCATCCACAGCGCAGGCCTGCCCTGCACTTGGCGCCGTCGATGCGCGCTGGCCGCTTTCATAATGCCGCCATGACCCGCATGTGGAAACCCAGTGTCACCGTCGCCGCCATCATCAGCCGTACGCTTGACGGGGCGCAACAGTTTTTGCTGGTGGAAGAACACACGCCCGAGGGGCTGAGGTTGAACAACCCGGCGGGGCATTTGGACCCCGAAGAGTCGCCGCAGCAGGGCGTGGTGCGTGAGGCGTTGGAAGAGACAACCTGCACTTTCACGCCCACCTGTTTGGTGGGCACCTACCTGTCACGTTTTCAGCGCCCCTCCACCGGCGATGACGTGACCTACGTGCGCTTCGCGTTTGGCGGCACTGTGGGCATGCCGAACCCGGCCCTTTCGCTGGACCGCGGCATCGTGCGCACGTTGTGGCTGACGCTGTCTGAACTGCGCGCCAGCGTGGCACGCCACCGCAGCCCTTTGGTGCTGCGGTGTGTAGAGGACTTTGTGGCGGGACAGGCCTATCCGTTGGAATCGATCACCACCGATGCGTCGGTTTATTTGTCGACGCCAAAACCAAAGACAAAGCCAAAGCCGAGACCAAAGCCCGAACAGAAGCAGTGATCAGCCCGCCGATTTACTTCGCCGCAACAGCCGCCGCGCCGGCCATGGCCACGATCTCATCCTGAGACGCCATCACGCCCGACACGCCGATCGCACCGATGATCTTGCCGTCCAGCAAGATGGGCACGCCGCCTTGCAGTGCCGATGCACCGCGCACGCATCAAGATGCGCAGTCCGGCGCCGCCAGCGGCCAGGCCGTCTTCCAGCGCTTTACTGGGCCGGCGAAACGAAACTGCTGTGGTTGCCTTGCCGGTGGCGATGTCAATGCTGGCGGTTTGGGCGTCCAGGCGGTGCAGCGCCACGAGGTGACCACCGTTGTCGACGATCGAAATCACCGGGCCTCCTAAACTCGCGCTATGAAACTTCAGCGCATCGTGGTGGGCTTGTCCGGCGGCGTGGACTCGGCTGTGACGGCGCACTTGCTCAAGCAACAAGGACATGAAGTGGTCGCCATCTTCATGAAGAACTGGGAGGACGACGACGACGCTCAATTCTGCTCATCGAACATCGATTTCATCGACGCCGCTGCCGTGGCCGATGTGTTGGGCATCGAAATTGAGCACGTCAACTTCGCCGCCGATTACAAAGACCGCGTGTTCGCGGACTTTCTGCGTGAGTACCAGGCCGGCCGCACGCCCAACCCCGACGTGCTTTGCAACGCAGAGATCAAATTCAAGGCGTTCTTGGACCACGCGATGCGCTTGGGAGCAGAAAAAATCGCCACCGGTCACTACGCCCGAGTGCGCGAGAACGCGGGTGCGTTCGAGTTGCTCAAGGGCCTGGATCCGCTCAAAGACCAGAGCTATTTTTTGCACCGACTCAACCAAGCCCAGCTCAGCAAAACGCTGTTCCCCTTGGGTGAGTTGCCGAAAACCGAAGTGCGCCGTATCGCTGCAGACATCCGCCTGCCGAATGCAAAAAAGAAAGACAGCACGGGCATTTGCTTTATTGGCGAGCGACCGTTTCGCGAGTTTTTGAACCGCTATCTGGCCAACTCGCCGGGCCCGATCGAGGACGACCGCGGTCGCGTGATCGGCGGGCATGTGGGGCTGAGTTTTTACACGCTCGGACAGCGCAAGGGCATCGGCATCGGCGGCCTGAAAGACGTGGGCGCGGCGCGCGGTGGCAACGAGCACACTCCCTGGTTCGTGGCACGAAAAGACATGGCGCGCAACACCCTGTACGCGGTGCAGGGGCACGATCACCCGTGGTTGTTGTCAAGCCAACTCAGCGCCGACGATGTGAGCTGGGTCGCGGGCCGCGCGCCGCACGCGGGCTTGCTCGCGGCCAAATCGCGCTATCGGCAAGCGGACGCTGCGGCGCAGTTCACGGCCACCCCAGAGGGCGCGTTCAGTCTGAGCTTTATCGACCCGCAGTGGGCGGTCACGCCGGGTCAATCGGCGGTTGTCTACGACGGACCGGTGTGTTTGGGGGGCGGGGTGATCCGGTGAGCTGACTCAAGGGCGCGTTGATCTTGGCCGGCTGTCCCTTTGTGAACATGGGGATAGCCAAACGCGGCAGTCGGTAAAACAATGGAAGCGCAGTACAGCCATCCATGTTTACAACCAGCGCAATGCGCGAGGGAGCCTGTCCATGAGCTTGACGCCTGTGCGTTCGATCGCCACATTCGAAAGCGGCTTGCCGCGAGTTCCGTTTGCACCGTCACGGCTGCGCGCGACCGCGGTTGCAGCAGCACTTTTGTGTGGTGCCAGTTTTTGCGTTCGCGCTGCTGACGGCGCCGCTGACAACCCCGCGATCGCCGCATCGGATGCCGCTGCAGCTGATCGTTTGGACAGCCTTCAGCGGATGGTCAACGAGCAAATTGCCCGCATGGAGGCGCTGAAGCGTGCAGTGCAGCAAGAGGAATCGAGTTTGGGTGATTTGCGGCGCGCCTTGCGCACGGAGTTGATGGCCTCGCAGCGCGCGCGCGGCCTGCCGTCTGCAGACACGCTGGCCCAGGCGGACACAAAAGCGAACACAAACGCGCCGCAACCGGTGGGTCAAGCGCCCGACGCAGAAGCCCGGGCTCCGGCGGTGGCACCGATCTTTGAGCAAGGT
>JBBRGA010000145.1:0-8434 GCA_038241115.1 Burkholderiales bacterium
CACCGCCAGCGGCAGGGTGACTGGGGCCGACGACCGATTTTGCGTACCCGCGTATGTGGGGTTTGGCCCCGGTAACCTTGCCGCCCGCGCCCATGGCAGTGCGTGGGCACCATCCTTCGATACCTCAGGACGAACGGGTGGGGGGCTAAGTACGAACGGGGTTGGGGCTCAGGGCGAACGGGTGGGGGGCTCAGGGCGAACGGGATGGAAGGGCCCATCCTTCGATACCTCAGGACGAACGGGGTTCAGAGGGTCGGGGCGAACATGTCGGCAGCCAATGCGAACGATTTCTGGTCCTTCTCGTTCGCCAAAAACCCAACCCACCGCCAGCGGCAGGGTGACCGGGGCCGACGCCCGATTTGGCGTACCCGCGTATGAGGGCGTTGGCCCCGGTCACCTTGCCGCCCGCGCCCATGTCATTGCGTGGGGCCCATCCTTCGACACCTCAGGACGAACGGGTGGGGGTTTGGGGCTCAGTAAGAACGGGTTGGGCTTGGGGCGAACGGTAAAGCTGGGCGCGGAAAATCAGGCGTCCGGGGTGCGCAGGTGAAGCACCACGCGGCTCAAGAAATGGCTCAGCTCGACCGGCTTCGTCAGGTAGTCGACGGCACCCATCGCCAGCGACGCCTCCATGTCATCGGCCATGGCGTCGGCCGACAGCATGACCACCTTCACCGAACCGAGCGCCATCTCGGCGCCAAGCTGCGCCAGCACTTCAAGGCCGCTGATGTCGGGCAGGTTCATGTCCAGCAGAACCAGGTCCGGCCGGTGGCCGCGAATCATCGCCAGGCCTTCTTCGCCCAAGGTGGCTTGCAACAGCCGCACCTGCGGCCAGCGGGCCAGTTGGGCCTCCACCAACAACTGATTCACCGGGTTGTCTTCGATCGAGAGCACCACGCCGCGCGGCTCGTCGTCAGTCAGCTCGTCAAAGCCCGACACCCGCGCTTCGGCGGTGGCTGCCGCGGCGTCGGCAACCGGCAGGCTGATGCGAAATGACGAACCCGTGCCCAGCACGCTGCTGGCTTCCAGCGTCGCGCCCATCAGCTGCAACAGCGCGCGCGTCACGCTCAGGCCGATGCCGATGCCGTCGGCCGGGTGGCTCTCGCGGCCCAGGCGGTTGTAGGGCTCGTAGAGGTGTGCCATTTGCTGGTCGTTCATGCCCAGACCCGAATCGCACACCTGCAGCACCAGGCGCTCGCCGTCCGGCGTCGCTTCAAGCGCGGCTTCGCACCAGACCTTGCCGCCGGGTCGGTTGTATTTGATGGCGTTGGTCAACAAATTGAACAGCACCTGACGCAGCCGCGTCGCGTCGGCACTCACCAGCGGCAGCGGCAAAGGCAGTGCCTGCTCGACCGGCTGCATTTGGACCCGCGCCGCCTGCGACTGTGGTGCCAGGATTTCCAGCACCTCTTGCAGCACCAGCCGCAGGTCCACCGGCGCCAGCGCGACCGACAGTTGGCCCGTCTCAATGCGCGAGATGTCGAGCAAATCGCCGATCAGGAAGTTCAGGTGGCGCCCGGCATCGTTCACACGCGCCGCGCGCTGGCGCTGCGCTGCTTGCAACGGCAATTGCTCGTCGTCGAGCATCAACTGGGTGAATCCCAAAATGGCATTCAAGGGCGTGCGCAACTCATGGCTCATGCGCGAAATGAAATGTGTTTTGGAGGCGTTGGCCGCCTCGGCCACGGCCTGTTGTTGCTGCGCCTCCTGCAGCTTGTGTTGCTCGGTCAGGTCGGTGTTGACACCCGCGACGCGAATGGCCTTGCCGTTGCTGTCGCGCACCACATAAGCCCGCGACCGCACCGGCACGTAGTGGCCGTCGCTGTGGCGCAGCCGGTAATCGATTTCGTAGGTTTCCTGCGAGCCCGCCAGTGCTGCTTCGACGGTCGCTTTGATTCGTTCTGCATCTTCCGGATGCCACGCTTGTGACCAAAAGGCCGCCTCTGAAGGCGGTTGGTCGGCCGGATGGCCCAGCATGTCCAGCCAGCCCGGCGAGAAGTAAGGCGTGTTGGTTTGCAGGTCCAGGTCCCACGGCGCGTCGCGCGAACCTTTAAGCACCAGCTCGAGCCGTTCTTCGGATTGGCGAAGGGCCGCGTCGGCAGTGTGATGCTTTGTGATGTCGACCTGAATTCCCGCCACCCGGTAAGGGGCGCCCGCCGCATCGAAGTAGAAGCGGCCCTTGGACCGCAGCCAATGCGTCGATCCGTCCGGCCAGATCACGGGGAAATCGACGTCGTATTTGCCTTCACCCGCCATGGCCTTGCTGTAGCAAGCCGCCACACGCAATCGATGCTCCGGATGCACATGCGCCAGGAACGTTTCGTAGCCCCATGCTTCAACCGGCGCGGCGTAGCCGAAGCATTGGTCGTGTCGCAGGGAGCGCTGCGCAACGTTGGTGCGCAGGTCCATGTTCCAGTCGCCGATCTGGGCGGCGTCGAGCGCGAATTCCATGCGGCTCTCACTTTCTTGCGCGCGCCGCTCAGCAAGACGCAGCGCGGAAAGGTCACGAACTTTGAGAATGGTGGTGGTCTCGAAGCCCCTTTCCAGGAACAGGAAAGACGACACCTCGGCGTCGAAAAGCTCGCCGTCCATGCGCCGCAGGCGAAGCTCGCCTCGCGCATGGCCCACCGCCAAACGCTGTGCAAGCAACGGCGCCAATCTGGGGTCGTCGGTGTCGGCCAGCGATGAGCGACCGCCGGCTGCTGACAGCGTGCAAAGTTCGCGCTCAGTGCCACCAAATGTTTCGCACGCTGCAGGATTGGCAGCCAGCACTCTGCCGTCGGGCGCGGTCAGCAGCGACGTCTCCAGGCTGTGATCCGACATGAGCCGAAAGAACTGGTCTGCCGTCATGTGCAGCAGTTCCGGCATGCGCAAACTGGCGGGCAACTCGGTGGAATCCATAGAAAACTCCAGATCAACTTCAAACCACAACGGAGTACGACCAAAGCCGCCTTTGAAGCGCAACTGGCTGCCCGTCAAAACCAACCACCTAAACCACTCGAATTGTGCAAATTCCATGCCAATGCCGTCGAGTGTTCGCCACCACGAAGCCGCTTGTCGTCGGTGTTGTCCCTAGAAATATGCAGATTTCGCAATGGCCGGCAGACCATTGCCGCTTGGCTGCTTCCTCTCGCTCAAGCGCCCAGGATTTCACCGCACGCCTGGCCTCGGCCGCTGTGTTTGGCGCGGTACAGCTGGGCATCGGCCAGGGCCAGCAAATCGGCCACCTTGCCGTAGGCCTGCGGCATGCACACCGACACGCCCAGGCTGATGGTCACGACCTCGGCGGTGTCGGAATCGGCATGCTCGATCTGCATGCTGCGCACGCTTTTTTCCATGTTGAAGGCCAGTTGCAGCGCGCCGTCGAAATCGGTCTCGGGCAGGATGCAGGCAAATTCTTCGCCGCCGTAACGCGCGACCAAATCGCCGGCCCGCAGCACGCTGCCCCGCAGCGCAGACGCCACACGCCGCAGGCATTCATCGCCCACCTGGTGGCCGTAGCGGTCGTTGTAGCGTTTGAAGTGATCCACATCCACCATCAGCAGCGCCAACGAGCCGGCATTGCGGGCAGCGCGGCGCCATTCGGTGTCGAGTCGCTCGTCGAAGCAGCGCCGATTGAAGATGCCGGTCAGGCCGTCGATGAACACCATCTGGCGCAGCAAATCGGACTGCGCCTTCAGCGTGATGTGGGTCTTCACCCGCGCCCGCACCACCGGCGGATTCACCGGCTTGGCGATGAAGTCGACCGCACCCAGCTCGAGGCCGCGGGTCTCCTGCGCAGCGTCGGTGTGGGAGGTCACAAAAATCACCGGGATGTCGCGGGTGGCCGGGTCGGCCTTCAAACGCGTGCAGACCTCGTGGCCGTCCATGCCGGGCATCACCACGTCGAGCAGGATCACGTCTGGCGGATCGTCTTTGCACACAACCAGCGCCTTTTCGCCGCTGGTGGCCATGAGCACGCGGTGGTCGGGCGAAAAAATTCGGTACAGCGCCTGGATGTTGATGGCCTGGTCATCGACGATCAACACACACGGAAGGGCTGCGGCGCCGCCAAGCGGCGACAGCGCGGTGGGCTCAGCCATCTGGGCGGCGGCACTTTTCATGTGTCGAACCTCTGTTGCAGAGTCTGGCAATGGGCCAGCGCCAGGTCAAAGTCCAGCATGGCCATCGCTTCGTCCAGCGGCGCCATGGCGGCCTCGCTCTGAATCGATTGGATTTGCTGGAGCTGCTCAAACACCTCGAGCGCCCGCATGTCGGCCTGGCGCAGCAGCCCGGCCAGTTCGCGCAGTGAGCGGCTCACGGCGGCCGCATCGACAGGCGCGGCGGTTTCAGCGGTCGGTGATAAAGCCGCGGTGGCCGCTGAAGCCGAGGTGGGCGGCGGCGCGGCAGTAGCCTCCTGCAACGCCTGCGCCACACAGGTGATGTCTTGCAGCGTCGTCATCACCAGCGCGCCCAGTTGTTCCACCACAGGCCCGTGGTTGGCCGACGTTTGCGGCGAAACAAGACTCGACTCGATGTGTGCGGCCATCTTTGACAAGGGCTGTATGCCCAGCGTGGCGGCCAGGCCCTTGAAGGTGTGCATCAACTGACGCGCCTGATCGAACCGCTGCTGCGCCAGGTGCGACGCGAGTTGATCTGGCAGCGTGGCCAGGTCTTTCACAAACGAAGGCAAGGTGCGCAAATAGACGCGGCTGTTGCCGCCCATGCGGCCCAGCGCGGCGGTCAGGTCGATGCCACGGCGCGCGGCTTCTTCCACCAGCGCGGCGGGCAACGCATTGGCGACCGGCTCGACGCTCGCCGCAGGTGCGGCGGCACGGCCGGTGTGGCGCAGCAAGGTGGCCACCAGACGCGTCAAGTCAAAGGGCTTGCCGACGTGGTCGTTCATGCCTGCGGCCAGGCAGGCCTCGCGGTCGGACGCCATCGCATTGGCCGTCATCGCGATGATGGGCAATGCGCTAAGGCCGAGCTTCTGGCGGATCTGCGCGGTGGCGGTGTAGCCGTCCATCACCGGCATCTGCAGGTCCATCAACACCGCATCGAAGGGCGGGTCGGCGGCGGCCACGGCGTCCACGCCCAGCTGGCCGTTGTCGGCCAGGGTGACCAGCGCGCCCTCGTCGCTGAGCAGTTCTTGGGCAACCTGCTGGTTGTTCATGTTGTCTTCCACCACCAGCAGCCGCATGCCCTGCAGGCGCTGCACGGTGGGTGCCAGCGTGCGGTTCAGCAGCTCGGGGTGGGCAATCGCCTCGCGGGCGTCCGACACCGCATCGAACAGCATCAACGCCGTCATGGGCTTGACCAGAAAGCCGTTCAGCATGGCCTGGTCTTCGGCGCTGCGCTGCGCCAGCGTTTCGCGCCCGTGGCCGGTGGTCATGACCAGCAGAGGTGCCGCAACCTTAATGTCTGCCCGAGCATTTGCGAGGATCTGGCGGCCGGTCTCCCAGCCGTCCATCTCCGGCATTTGCCAGTCCAGGAACACTGCCTCGTAAGGCGCGCCCGCCGCCGCACGCGCTGCGGCCAAAGCAATCGCCTCGGCGCCGCTGGCTGCCGCATCGGCGTGCCAGCCCAGCGACTGCGCCATGCCAACAAAGACTTCGCGGGCGCTGGCGTTGTCGTCGACGATCAACATGCGCAGCGCGCCCATGTCGGCTCGGGCACGGCGCGGCGCGGGCAACTCGTATGCAGAATTTGCAGAATTCGCAGTGGAGTCTGTCAGTGCGTCCGCCTCCACGTTGACCAACGGAAGCCGGATCTCGAAATAGAAGGTGCTGCCGCGGCCCGGCGCGCTGTCGAGCTTCAGTTCGCCGCCCATCAGGCCCACCAGCCTCTGACAAATCGCCAGGCCCAGGCCGGTGCCGCCAAAGCGGCGCGTGGTGGACGCCTCGGCCTGCGAGAAGCCGGTGAAGATGCGCGCCTGGTTTTCGGGTGCAATGCCGATGCCGCTGTCGCGCATGGCAAATTTCAGCCGCACGTCGTGGTCTGTTTTTTCCAGCACCCGAACGCTCAGCATCACCTCGCCGGCAGAGGTGAACTTGATGGCATTGCCGCCCAGGTTGATCAGCACCTGCTGCAAGCGCATGTCGTCGCCCAGCAGGTCGAGCGGCACCGCCGGGTCGATGTCGTACAGCACATCGAGCGTTCTGGCGCCCACGTTGGCCGACAGGATCACCGACAGGTCGCGCAGCACGCGGTCGATGCGGAAGGGGCGCGGATCGAGCGTCATCTTGCCGGCCTCGGCCTTCGAGAAATCCAGGATGTCGTTGAGCAGGCCGAGCAGCGAGCGGGCCGCACCTTCGGTCTTGGATGCGTAGTCGAGCTGGCGCGTGGTCAGCTCGGTCTTTTGCAGCAGGCTGAGCATGCCCAGAATCGCGTTCATCGGCGTGCGGATTTCGTGGCTCATGTTGGCCAGGAACTGGCTCTTGGTGACGCTGGCCTGTTCGGCGCGAGTCAGCGCTTCTTTCAACATGACTTCGGCCTGCTTGCGTTCGGAGATGTCGGTGTAGGTGGTCACAAAACCGCCGCCGGGCATGGGCGCGCCGATGACTTCCATGGGCACGCCGTTGGGCCGTTCGCGCTCGAAGCGGTGCACCACCGGGTGGCGTGCGCGCTCGACGATGCTGGCCACGAGGGGATCTTTGGGGCCGGCTCCGTATTCACCGCGCTCGGCGTTGAAGCGGATGATTTGCTCGAAGCTGGTGTGGCCGGCCTCGAACAAAGTTTCGGGCAAATTCAGCAGCTTGCGGAACTGACTGTTCTGCGCGATCAGCTCCAGGTTGCTGTCAAAAACGCTCAGGCCGCAGGGCAGGTTTTCCAGCACACCGGCCATCAGCTCGTTGCTGCGGCGCAGGTTCTCGTCGAGCTGCTTGCGTTCGCTGATGTCCATGCGCGTGCCTGCCATCCAGCGCGGGCGGCCGTCTTCGCTGCGCGAAAACAGTTTGCCTCGGTCCAGCACCCAGACCCAGTGGCCGTCTTTGTGCTGCACGCGGCTTTCGCACTCGTAATGCGCCACTTCGCCGTTGAAGTGCTGCTCCAGCACCACGGCCGAGCGCGACCTGTCGTCCGGGTGGGTGGCGTCGGTCCAGGTCTGGATGGTGGTGGTGCCCAACTCGGCCAGCGTGTGGCCGTTGATCTGCGCCCAGCGCTCATTGAACTGGGTGGCGCCGGTTTCAATGTTCCAGTCCCAGGTGCCGACGTTGGTGCCTTCCAGAATGTGGGCCAGCCGCTGACGTTCACGCCCCAGTTCGCGCTCGGCCTGCTTGCGGTCGTGGATGTTTTGCATCGAACCGGCCATGCGGGTGGCGCGGCCGTCGGCGTCGCGAAATACCTTGGCGCGCGATCGAAACCAGCGGTATTCACCGGTTTTGGTGCGCAACAAAAACTCGGTGTCGAAGGCCTTGCTGCCCGACAAAGCGTCTTCGATGGCCTGCTGACAGGCTGCGAGGTGGTCGGGAAACATCAGCGAGATAAAGCTGTCCAGCGTTGCCGGCATTTCCGCCGGTTCGTAGCCCAGCATGGCGTAGAAGCTGGGTGACCACCATTCGGCGCTGGCATTGACATCCATCCAGTCCCACAAGCCTTCGTTCGAGCCCTCGATCGCCAGATTCATCCTGTCGGCCATCTCGGCAAGCTGTTGCTGCGCCAGCTTCTGCTCTGTGATGTCGGAGCCGATTTCCATGAAGCCGGTGAGCAAGCCGTTTTCGTCCCGCGTGGGCTGTACTTCGGTGTCGATCCAGTATTCGCGGCCGTCCTTGGCGCGGTTCAGCACTTCAACCCGACAAGCCGTACCGGCCGCGGTGGCATCGAGCAGTGTTTGGATCACGGCCGGGTCTGTTTTGCCGCTGCCCAGCAATTCGCCCGGCGTGCGGCCCAGGGCCTCGTCCTGGGTGTAGCCAGTGATGCGCGTGAAGCCTGCGTTGACCCAGTTGATGCGCAGCTGGGCGTCGGTGATGACCACTGAGTTCGAAGTGTGCTGCACCACCCGGGCAAGGCGCGAGAGATCAGCGGTCATGCGCAGCGCGAGCCGTTCGGCGCGCACCCGGCCCACCGCCAGCAGCCAGACCGCCAGCGCCATCAGGAAGCTCGCCAGGACGCCCCCGACCGCCATGAAGGCGACACTGGATCGGTCAATCGATGCCTCGAACGCCGGACTGCTTCCGACCCGTAGGGTAAGCGTGCGTCCGCCCACCTCAAAGCGGCGCAGCGACTGGAACTCAGATTCGGAAGCGCGCAGGCTCCCTGCTCGCTTCGCGGTCGTTGGTGCTATGCCCTGGCTGTCGAACAGCAGCTTGGTGTCGTCCACGCCCTCACCTTCGAACAGCTCGATGTCCAGCGCATTTTCAGCAACGTCGGTGACCCCTTTCATGATCTCGCTCGCCACGATGGGCGCATACAGCAGTCCGACCAGCATGGATTGGCGTAGTTCAGGTGTGGCGGGAGC
>JBBRGA010000146.1:0-8387 GCA_038241115.1 Burkholderiales bacterium
AGATGGTCGGCTTGACGACAGCCTTGATCAGTGCAGCCGCTGACCCCAAGATCAACAAAACCGGCACCGTCATCACTGCCGAAGATGCGGCTTTCAAAGAGATTAAAAAGACTGAAATCAAGGCTGCTGAGACCATGCCGCCCGTGAGCGTGACACCAGCACCAGCACCAGCACCAGCACCAGCACCAGCACCAGCACCAGCACCAGCACCAGCACCTGCGCCCGTTACGGCCGCTGAGCAAATGGACATTGCTGCCGCCAAAGCCTTTGTCTCACGCCTGCGTTCCAACGCTGCGTCACTGCGTAACGGTCCGCTGGAAACCGGCATCACCGACGGCGTCAAAGTCTTCGGCGATTCGCTGCAGAACGAAGCCGCGGCGGTCACGCAGCAAACCACGCAACTGGCACGTTTGAGCTCCATCGCGGTTGAGCTGTGGTCAGACTACCGAGGTCGGTACAGCACCAACACGGAGTCACCCGCCCTGCCAGGATTAAATGGTGGCTGCACGATTTATCAAGGCTCCTTTCCTGTGCAGTTCGGCACATCGGACGGCGCGCCTTATGTCAGCGCCTCGCTGGCTGTGGCCACTGCCTTTGACAACGCCACTTGGGTGGGCTGTTCATTGAACCAAGGCAGCACGCTGAACGGCGCCACGCAATACCGGCAAAGCATTTTGTTCAACATGTCGGCAGGGACTTACGCTGCATCAGGTTCTGGCGTCACCGAGACTGAGACAAACAGCGCTGTGCCCTATATCGCGGTCAGTCGCAAGCGTTACACAGACAGCAGCGGCACGCTGGTTCAAAGGAACCTCACACCCACCCTGCGCGGGGTTGCAGGCTTTGTGCAACTGAACGGCTCACTCACCGGAATTTCCATGGTCGGCGACCTGCCTCCCAGCATGCGCGCTGACGGCAGCCTGCTGGCCTCGCGTTACACCGCGAATGTCAACGGCTTGATCAGCGTGCTGCCCAGCGGCGCGGTCAAAGCGGCGTTCTCCAGCGGGCGTTTTGGCGTCGTGCCGGTAGGCGGCAATGCCGAGTCTTTGACACTGGATTTGTCGCCGCAAGGCGCCAGCGTGGTCGTCATTGCCGAAGACAGCCGCAACGCAGCTCAAGTGGCCGACACCGTCATCAGCATGGCCGCCTCCATCGCCACCGCAAAAGGTGAATTGAAGGGCAGCTTGTTGGCCGACCGATTCAGCATCGGCAGCGCGGGAGAGTTGGTTCTGGGTCGCTTGAAATTTACGGGCAGCTTGGGCGTGGCCCCCGCCGTAGGAACGGTAAACGCAGCGGTGACGCCTTGGTTGAACGGTCTGCTTGAAATCACCAACAACACCGCTCCTGGCAGCGTTCGCGTCATTGGCTTCGAAGGAGGCATGAGCCTGCCGCAACGGCCCACCGCGATGCTGACCGTGTCGATTTCTGAAACCCCGGCCACTGCCAGCACGGCAGTCAGCTACAGCCTGATTGGGCGCTACGTGCAAAGCGCCACCACCGTGCAGATCAGCGGCACCCAAAACGGCAATGGCACCTCGGCGACGTTTGCCGATGCCAGCGGTGTCTCGGTGTCGGTGCGATCGGGCACCACCATCGCCAACATCACGGTGAACGGCCGTCAAACAGGGGTGATTGACACGCTGAAAAAACGCATCATCTACATCGACGGCAGCTTCGAGTCGTTGATCTGACATGGCGCCTGTGAAGGCCTTGACTGCTGCTTTCACCGCGCAGCCGGCGCACCGGAAAGCGCCCTAGATATGCCTCGAATCGACTGTTTGGCGTGGCGCGAAACAGCCGCGCGGCGCGCGGTTTCTTGTGTCGTCGTTATTTTGGGTTCGACGCTGTGCATGCTGGCGTTCGCAGCCGAAGAAAGCGCCGCTTCGACTTGGCTGGCGATGCCAGACGCGCGCCTGCCTGAGCGGCTGCCCATCGGCGCACAGACGGGCTGGGCAGTCAAAGCGCTGGCCGCGCAATTTGAGGCCAGCGACGCGACGCCAGTGCGTGCACTGTCCGGTGACTGGTCGCACTATCGCCCGCGCGACACGCGCAACGCCGCGCTGCAGTCGGCGCAAATCGAGCTGTCGGCATCGCGTGCAAGTTGGGAACTGGGCACCGTTTTGCGCAGCGACATCGTCATCGACGGATCGCGAGGCGCCTTCGACATCGTTTACGCCTACAAACAAAAACGCGAGCCGCCCCCGGGCAGCACGTTCGAGCTGAATGCCACCGAGCAAGGCGTCATCTGGGCAGGCTTGCGCGGCGCGCGCACTTGGACGCTGCGGCCCGGCACCGACAACGGCGTTCAACTCACCACTTCGGCTGCGTTGCTGTCAGTGCGGCGCGTGCAACTGACAGACGTCAGCGGCAATGCGCAATTCAGCAGTGGCGCAGGTTTTGAATTCAACGCGCAGACCACTCGGCAAGACTCGCATGTTCAATTTGGCGGCTACGGCCAACCCAAAGGATTGGGCAGTGGCTACACCACCGACATCGGTTTGCTGTGGCAACCCAGCGCGCGCAGCTTCGTCAATTTTTCGGTGACCGATGCGTTCTCAAAGCTCAAAGTGCGCAACGTCGCCACGGAGCAACTGAGTGCGTCGTCCAGCACACGCTTGTTCGACAGCAGCGGCTATCTGGACTATCGGCCGCTGCTGAACGGTCGCAACAGCACGCAAGATGTGACGCTGCGCCTGGTCCGTAAATGGACCCTCAGCGCTGGAACGCGGCTTGATGGGTCGGTCCCGTCTGCGTCTGGGGAGTCCCCAGCGGCGAGTTCAACCACTGTGGGCGCGCGCTGGGAACATGTCGCGAGCATCGATGTCCCGTCGATATGGGTCAGCGTTCCGTTGACCGTTTTTCCTCAAGCGGGCTTGGCTTTGCAGCTCGACGTTGACAGCCGCTTCAAGTCAGTGGGCGTGGGCCTGAAAAGCCGAATCGGCGCGGTGATGCTGCGCAGTCAGAGCACCAGCGTGGGTGACTCACGCGCCTTGGGTTGGCAAGCAAACCTCAACTGGGCTTGGTGACGCAGGCCGCCGTTCGCTGCAAAAGCATGGCGTCGCCGTAGCTGAAAAACCGGTAGCGCTGTGCAATGGCGTGGCGGTACAGATTCATCACCTGCTCATGGCCCGCCAGCGCGCACACCAGCATCATCAGTGTGCTTTTGGGCAGGTGAAAGTTGGTGATCAGCACGTCCACCACCTTGAAGTCAAAGCCCGGGGTGATGAAGATGGACGTGTCGCGGCTGCCAGCAAGCAAGCGTCCGTTTTCGGTTTGCGCCGCCGACTCCAAGGCCCGCAAGGTCGTGGTGCCCACCGACACCACGCGACCTCCCGCTGCCTGGGTCGCCGCCACGGCGTCGACCGTGGTCTGCGGCACATCAAACCATTCGCTGTGCATCGCGTGCTCGGCCAGGTTTTCGGTGCGCACGGGCTGGAAGGTGCCGGCACCCACATGCAAGGTGATGTGGGCGGTATTCACGCCGCGCAGTTTCAACGCGGCCATCACGCCTTCGTCGAAGTGCAGGGCTGCGGTGGGCGCCGCAGCCGCCCCGGGTTGTGAAGCAAAGATGGTTTGGTAGCGGCGCTCATCGTCTTCGCCGTCGCTGTGCGTGATGTAGGGCGGCAGCGGCACGTGGCCGTGTAGTTCCAGCAAGGCGAACGGCTCACTGGGAAAGCGCAAGTGGAACAGCGAGTCTTCGGGTCCGGCGCGGCCCAACACTTCAGCGTCAAAGTGTCGCCCCGATTTTTCAAAGCGCACCACGCCACCGGCCTTTGGCGACTTGCTGGCACGCAGGTGCATCAGCACCTCGAAGTTGGGCAACACACGCTCGACCAAGGCTTCGACTTTGCCGCCACCGCCACCGCCACCGGCATTACTCAGGTGCACTTTGCTGCCCAACAAACGCGCCTTGATGACGCGGGTGTTGTTGAACACCAGCAAATCACCGGCTTGCAGCAGGTCGGGCAGATCGCGAAAACGGCGGTCTGTTGGCACCGCCGCGCGGCCGTCCAGCAAACGCGAGGCGCTGCGCTCGGCGGTGGGGTGCTGCGCGATCAGTTCCGGCGGAAGCTCGAAATCGAAGTCGCTCAAAAGGAACTGACGCATAAAAAGGCCTGCCATGAGAGAGGCAAAATTGTCCCATGCCTGCCGCCGAGCCCACACCGACAACCGCTTCCGCGAAGCTGCCCACCAAGCCAGAAACCG
Organism: Burkholderiales bacterium; assembly: GCA_038241115.1. Taxonomy (GTDB): domain Bacteria; phylum Pseudomonadota; class Gammaproteobacteria; order Burkholderiales; family Burkholderiaceae_C; genus JANYJJ01. The sequence continues at coordinate 4,207 of JBBRGA010000146.1, forward strand.
ACCTCGCGACCGACCCGGCGTCCAACCCCGCAACCCGTGCGAAACCCAAGCCCAAAAGCGCCCCCCAAAAGGCCATGGAAAAGCTCGGCCTGCGCCGCGACATTGACCTGGCTTTGCACTTGCCGCTGCGCTACGAAGATGAGACTCGCTTGGCAAATATTGGCGCGCTGCGTGACGGCGACACCGCGCAAGTCGAGGGCACGGTGATTCACTGCGAAGTACAACTGCGCGGCCGCAGACAACTGGTGGCACGCATCACCGACGACGCCGGCGACGAGTTGGTGTTGCGCTTTTTGCACTTCTTTCCTTCGCACCAGAAGTCCCTGAGCGAAGGCCACCGCGTGCGTGTGCGCGGCGAAGCTCGCGGCGGTTTTTTTGGCTTGGAGATGGTGCATCCGGTTTTTAAAGTGGTGGACGCCGGTGCGCCGCTGGCGGCGGCGTTGACTCCTGTGTACCCCAGCAGCGCCGCGCTGCCGCAAGCGTATTTGCGCCGCGCCGTGGCGTCGGGTTTGCAGCGCGCCGACCTGAGCGAAATCATTCCGCCGGCGCTGCTTCCGCGGTGCATGAGCACGCTTCGCGAGGCGCTGCGCTTCTTGCATCAGCCCACGCCCGATGTGGCCATGCACGCTTTGGAGAACCACAGCCACCCGGCCTGGCAGCGCCTGAAATTTGAAGAGCTGCTGGCCCAGCAACTGTCGCAACTGCAGGCCAAACAAGCGCGCGCCTTGCAAGTGGCCCCAGCCTTCAAACTTGAACGCGGCGGCCTTCAAGAGCGCTTGCTTGCGGCGCTGCCCTTCGCATTGACCCACGCGCAACGCCGCGTTGGCAGCGAGATTGCCGCGGATCTGCAAAAGCCCGTGCCCATGAACCGATTGCTGCAAGGCGATGTGGGTTCCGGCAAGACGGTGGTGGCCGCATTGGCCGCAACCATCGCCATTCAGAACGGCTGGCAGTGCGTGTTGATGGCACCAACCCAAATTTTGGCCGAGCAGCATTTCCGCAAACTGGTCGCGTGGCTGGAACCGCTGGACATCGGCGTGGCCTGGCTCACCGGCGCCCGCAAGGGCAAGCTTCGCCGCGAGATGCTCGACAAGGTGGCCAGCGGCGAAGCGCGCTTGGTGGTGGGCACTCATGCGGTGATTCAGGCCGACGTGCAATTCGCCAGATTGGGTCTGGCCGTCATCGACGAGCAGCACCGCTTTGGCGTGGCGCAGCGCTTGGCGCTGCGCAGCAAGCTGGACGAAGAAACAGCGCCCAATCAGCAGCCGCTGGAGCCGCACCTGTTGATGATGAGCGCCACACCGATCCCGCGCACCTTGGCCATGACGGTGTTCGCCGACCTCGACATCAGCACCATCGACGAGTTACCACCGGGGCGCACGCCCATCGTCACCAAGGTGTTTTCGCTGAGCAAACGCGACGCCGTGGCGCAGCGCCTGCGCGACGACGCGGCGCAGGGCCGGCAAACCTATTGGGTGTGCCCGCTGATCGAGGAAAGTGAACACCTCGATTTGCAAAACGCCACCGCCACGCACGCCTACTTGACCGAAGCGTTGCAAGGGCTTCAGGTCGGCTTGCTGCACGGCCGCATGACGTCGACTGAAAAAACCAAGGTCATGGCGGCCTTCACTTCAGGGCTGACCTCGGTGCTGGTGAGCACCACGGTGATCGAGGTGGGCGTGGACGTGCCCAACGCGTCGCTGATGGTGATTGAGCACGCCGAGCGTTTTGGCTTGTCGCAACTGCACCAACTGCGCGGCCGGGTGGGCCGAGGCGCGGCGGCCAGCGTGTGCGTGCTGCTTTACGGCGGCCCGCTCAGTGACACCGGCAAGGCGCGCTTGAAAGCCATGGCCGAGACGAATGACGGCTTCGAGATCGCACGACGCGACTTGGAAATTCGCGGCCCCGGCGAGTTTTTGGGCGCGCGGCAATCCGGTGCGCAACTGCTGCGCTTTGCCGACTTGACCGAGGACATCGCAATGGTCGGTGTGGCCCGCGCCGCCGCCGAAGTGATGCTGCGCGACCACCGCAGCGCCGCCGAACGGCACGTGGTGCGATGGCTGGGCAGCAGGGCTGAATATCTGAAAGCATGAAAGCCTGACCTCACAATCACCCATGACCCTCACCGAACTGCGATACATCGTCGCTGTCGCCTGTGAAGGGCGAAAGAGGGCCCACACCGCAGGTGGGGATCGCAGCCCGCAGCAGGCGATAAGCGACGGCGATGCGAGCAAAAATGGAGTCCACACAGCATGACCCTCACCGAACTGCGATACATCGTCGCTGTCGCCCGCGAAAAACACTTCGGGCGTGCCGCCGAGGCATGTTTTGTGTCGCAGCCCACACTCAGCGTGGCCGTCAAAAAGCTAGAAGAAGAACTCGACGTGAAGCTCTTTGAGCGCGGTACCGGTGAGATCAGCATGACGCCGCTGGGTGAAGAAATTGTTCGCCAGGCGCAGACCGTGATCGAGCAGGCTGCCGGCATCAAAGAAATCGCCAAACGCGGCAAAGACCCGGTCTCGGGCCCGCTTCGCTTGGGCGTGATCTACACCATCGGGCCTTATTTGCTACCCAGTCTGGTGAAGGAAGCCATTGCCAGCGTGCCGCAGATGCCGCTGATCCTGCAAGAGAACTTCACCAGCAGATTGCTCGACATGCTGCGCACCGGCGAGCTCGATGCGGCCATCATGGCCGAGCCGTTTCCCGACACCGGCTTGGCGGTCGCGCCGCTGTACGACGAGCCTTTCATGGTGGCCGTTCCGAAGGCGCACGCGCTGGCCAAACGCAAACAAATCAGCGCCGAAGAGTTGAAGCAGGAAACCATGCTGCTACTCGGCACCGGCCACTGCTTTCGCGACCATGTGCTCGAGGTGTGCCCCGAGTACGCGCGCTTCTCCAGCGGCGGCGGCGACATGAATGAAGGCATACGCAAAAGCTTTGAAGGCTCGTCGCTGGAAACCATCAAGTACATGGTGGCCTCGGGCATGGGCGTGACGGTGGTCCCGCAACTCAGCGTGCCCACTGACGCTGACAAGCACATCGCCTATTTGCGCTTTTCAGCGCCCGTGCCCACCCGCCGCGTGGTGCTGGCGTGGCGGCGCACCTTCACGCGCTACGAGGCCATTGCCGCGCTGCGCAACGCGATTTACGCCTGCGAGCTGAAAGGCGTGAAGCGCCTGTCGTGAGCGGGTTCAAGGCTGCTTCAGGCTCGCTTCTATAAAGTCGGCGCTCCACCTTCACAAGGAATTGCCATGGCCAAGAAACTCAAACCCTCGACCGACATGGTGTTGCTGCCGACCGCGCGGCGCGGCGCCAGCATCAACATCGGCATCAGCGAAAAGGACCGCGCCGCCATTGCAGGCGGGCTGAGCCACTTGCTGGCCGACACCTACACGCTCTACCTCACAACCCACAACTTCCACTGGAACGTGACCGGGCCGATGTTCAACACCTTGCACCAAATGTTCATGGTGCAGTACACCGAGCTGTGGGCGGCGGTGGATCCGGTGGCCGAACGCATACGCTCGCTGGGCCATCCGGCGCCGGGCTCTTATGCGCAGTTCAGCGCCCTGGCCTCGTTGCCCGACGCGCCGGTGACGCCTCCCAAGGCGCTGGAAATGGTGCGCATCCTGGTCGACGGCCACGAGGCAGTGGCACGCACCGCGCGTGGCATCTTTGCGCTGGCCGACGGCGCCAGCGACGAACCCACGGCGGATTTATTGACCCAGCGTTTGACGGTGCATGAGCAAACCGCGTGGATGCTGAGGTCGCTGCTGGAAGATTGAGCGCCGCGGGTTTTTGAGCAGCCGCTTTCGCGCGGCTGAGGCCAACGCACCGCACCGCGGGGTCTGCAAAAACCGGGCCGCGATAATCGCCCAGTCCTTGACATGACGCCCTCCTCGGTGGACGCTCGTCTTCAGCCCTCCATCTTTTTCAGCCGCCGGTCAGTACGTCGAATGTCCCCTGATATCACCACCAACGCCTTGAGCAACACCTTGACCAAGGAGGTCAAGCGCCGTCGCACCTTCGCCATCATTTCGCACCCCGACGCCGGCAAAACCACGTTGACGGAAAAACTGCTGCTGTTCTCGGGTGCGATTCAAATTGCCGGTTCGGTGAAGGCGCGCAAGGCCACCCGCCACGCCACCAGCGACTGGATGGAAATCGAAAAGCAGCGCGGC
>JBBRGA010000147.1:0-8358 GCA_038241115.1 Burkholderiales bacterium
GTTGATGACCAGCCCGAGATCGGCAGCCTGCAAATGGCCCAAGGTGCGCGGCACGTTCAACCAAGCGCGGGGGGCGGCTTGCGTGGGCGCGCCGCGTTGAAGCCCGGCGGCTGAAAGCAATGCGGATGACGACGCCACTGACGACCGCGACGCGGCTTCACCAGCGGCTGCCTGAGCCATCACCGAGGCAGGCAAAAGCTCCAGCGCGAAAAAGAAGCACAAAGCTGCCAACACCAAGGGTCGGGCGGCAAGCACTTGGGTAAGCGACTCAAATTTCGCCATACAGAATTTTCTCAATTTGAGCGAAAATCGAGTCATGAAAAACACCGCGCCGAAGTCACCCGCCATCCAGGTTTTGGAACGCAGTTTTGCGCTGCTCGATTTGCTCGCCATGCACCAGGATCCAGTGCCGTTGAAGATCATCAGCCAGCAAACCGGATTGCATCCGTCGACGGCCCACCGCATTTTGAATGACTTGACCATCGGCCGTTATGTAGACCGGCCAGAAGCCGGAAGTTACCGATTGGGAATGCGTCTTCTGGAGCTGGGAAACTTGGTAAAGGCGCGACTGGACGTGCGTGAGGCGGCCTTGGGACCGATGCGCGATCTGCACAAACTGACGCACCAACCAGTGAACTTGTCGATGCGCCAGGGCGATGAAATTGTTTACATCGAGCGCACCTACAGCGAACGCTCGGGCATGCAGGTGGTGCGCGCCATCGGTGGGCGTGCACCGCTTCACCTGACGTCCGTAGGCAAATTGTTTCTGGCGCACGATGACATGACGCTTATCAGGGCTTACGCCACACGCACCGGATTGGCAGGACACACGCGCAACAGCATCACCGAACTGCCCAAACTGGAACGTGAGTTGTCCAAGGTTTTGCAGTACGGCACAGCACGGGACGACGAAGAGTTGGAGCTGGGCGTGCGCTGCATGGCGGCAGCCATCTTGGACGATCAAGGGCGCTTGATCGCGGGGTTGTCCATCTCAGCGCCCGCCGACCGCCTGGAAGAATCCTGGCTGGGACGTTTGAAGGAAACCGCGGCAAAAATATCCGCTTCGTTGGGCCACAGCACTTCGGTTTAAACCGCGGCGACTGAGCCCCTGTTCACGCGGGCTGGACAGCCTCAGAGTGTCAGTTTCGGCAGACCCAGCGAAGGCGCAGGTGCGGGAAGTGACGTAGATGCTGAGCCGGGCACCGAATTGGGTAAGAAAGCAGGTGCCAGCGTGGGCACCAATCCCGGCAACAGCGCAGGCACTGAGGCAGGCACAGTCTGCGTGATCCACTTGCGCATGCGTTCTGCGTCAGCCAAGCGCGAATACTTGCCGTTCGAATCTAGAAAAATCATGATCAGCTGGCGTCCGGCCATCTTGGCCTGCATCACCAAACAACGCCCGGCCTCTGAGATGTATCCCGTTTTCTGCAGACCAATTTCCCACGACGGATTGGCGATCAAACGGTTGGTGTTGTGGAATTGAAGCTGATGTTTACCCACCGCAACCTGGTACTCCGGCGAGGTCGACAGCTCACGAATGATGCTGTGGCGGTGCGCCGCGCTTACCAAGGTGGCAAGGTCACGGGCGCTGGATTGATTTCCACTCGACAGGCCCGTGGGCTCGACGTAGTGCGTGTCGTGCATACCCAGATCTGCGGCCTTGCGGTTCATGGCCACCACGAAAGCAGCAACGCCCCCGGGATAGTTGCGGCCGAGCGCGTTGGCGGCTCGGTTTTCAGAGGACATCAACGCCAAGTGCAGCATTTGCTCGCGAGTGAGTTGCGTGCCCACCATCAACCGCGAGCGGCTGCCTTTTTCAAGGTCGATGTCGTCTTGGGTGATGCTGAGAACCTCATTCAGCGGCATTTTGTTTTCAGTCACCACCAGCGCCGTCATCAGCTTGGTGAGCGACGCTATCGGCAACACTGCAGCTGAATTTTTACTGAACAACACCTCTTTCGTATCCTGGTCCAGAACGAAGGCGACGCTGGACTTCAGTGCCAGCTCATCGGTGGTGGCGTGCAAACCGTAAGCCTGTCCAAAAGAAACACGCTCGGGTTGCAGCGCCAACATCGAGGCTTGCGACGCCGATCGCGCGGCGCGTTGTGGTGTTTTTTGGTTTCGAGCCTTCGCCCTTGTTTGAACTTGACGCGGCCCTGAGGCCAGCGTCGAAGGTTTCGCACGTTTTACGCGGTCGACCTTATTGGCGGCTGTGGATTTGCTTTTGGCAACCGCTTTGCCCTTGGCCGACGTCCCGTTCTCAGCGACTGTCGCGGCCTCGGAAGGGCTCGTGCCCACCGAGATCAGCGCCAGCGTCAGCGTCATCAAGAGCAGTGCCTTTGGAATCCTGAAAATTCGAGGAAGTTGCGTTACAAAGTGGATCACAAGATGCCCCGGATTCGTCGACAGTGAGAGTGTAGGTTACGCCAAAAAAGTGCACAAGATCAGAAACTTAGCTACGTTTCTTCAAGTTGCGGCGAGGTCTACGTCCGCTTTGCCAAACGCGCAGTAGAAAGACGTCTCGGCATTTGAAGCTTGGCGCATTTCGCGCGAGTCGATCAGCGGAAAAGCTCTAGGGAATAGACGCCTTTTTAGCGCTTTGTCGGGTGCTTGCGGCGGGCGCATGCCGGGAGCGCTCGCAGCGCGAACGCTTTGACCGGCATCGCCACAGGCACCGCCGCCGGTCATGCACCCACGGCAATACGCGGCACAGCGGCGAGCAATGTGCGCGTGTAGGCCGAAGCGGGGTTGATCAAGATTTCGCTGGCCACACCAGCCTCTTCAACCTTGCCTCGGTTCATCACGGCAATATGGTCGGCGATGTATTCGACAACGCCAATGTTGTGGGTGATAAAGAGGTAAGCCACGCCCAGCTCCTGCTGCAATTGACGCAGCAAGTTCAGAATTTGCGCTTGCACCGACACGTCCAGCGCCGAGGTGGGCTCATCGCAGACGATGAGTCTCGGCTGCACCGCGAGTGCGCGGGCAATCGCAATCCGCTGGCGTTGTCCGCCCGAGAACTCATGCGGATAGCGGTCGAGCGCATCGCGGCGCAGGCCCACTTGATCGACCAAGGTCTCCAAGTTTTTTCGACGCGCGGTCGCGTTCAGTTCGGGTCGCAGCGCAAGCAATCCTTCTTCCAGTACGTCGAACACGCGCATGCGCGGGTTCAGTGAAGCGAAGGGGTCTTGAAAAATGATCTGCACTTTTCTTCGCGCATCGCGCAGCGCGTCACCCGACAAACTGAACAAATCCTGGCCGTCCAAATTGGCTTTGCCTTCAATCACTGCTTGACCGCGCAGCAACTGCACGATGGCCTTGCCAGTGGTGGTTTTACCGCAGCCCGATTCACCGACCAAAGCTAAGGTTTCGCCCGCGCGAATGTCAAAGGACACACCGTCCACCGCCGTGAAATTGCCGGTGGCCCGTTGTAACAAACCGCTGCGTATCGGGAAGCGCACGCTGAGTTTTTGAACGCTGAGCAAGGGCACTGCGTTTGGCTGATGCTGACCAGATCGCGAAGGCGAATGCGGTGCAGAAACGGACGCCGCCGAAACCTGCAAAGACGATGCCTGCACTTCTTGTTCAGCCTGCATCGGTGGCTGCTTCCCGTCGGCGTACAGCAAGCAACGAACACTGCGTGAACCACCTGAGTCCAAGCTCAACAGTTCAGGCTGCGTGATCTTGCAGGCCTCAAACACACGGTCGCACCGTGGCGCAAAACGACATGCAGTGAACTCTTGCCACAGCGGCGGGACCGTGCCGGGAATGGCCGCCAAGCTGCCGCCGCGCTTGGCTGAATCTGGCAATGCGCGAAGCAGCAAACGTGCGTAAGGGTGCTTGGGCGCCGCGAAAAATTCCTCGGCCGGCGCCACTTCGATGATTTGGCCGGCATACATCAACGCCACTTGGTGCGCCATGCCCGAGACCACGGCGAGGTCGTGGGTGATGAGCAGCAAGCCCATCCCCTGCTCTTTTTGCAGCTTCTTCAGCAGTTCCAAAATTTGCGCCTGGATGGTCACGTCGAGCGCGGTGGTGGGCTCGTCGGCCACCAAAAAATCGGGTTCGGCGGCCAGCGTCATGGCAATCATCACGCGCTGCTTTTGGCCGCCGCTCAAGCGAAACGGATATTCGTCAATGCGACGCTCGGGCTCGGGTATGCCCACCTTTCCCAGCCACTCAATAGCGCGCGCGCGCGCCGCAGCTCCGCGCAGCGAGGTGTGAGTTTCAATGGCCTCGACGATCTGATCGCCCACGCGCATGACCGGGTTCAAGCTGGTGGACGGCTCTTGAAAAATCATGCCGATCTTGCCGCCCCGAATGGCGCGCATGTTCGACTCTGGCAGCGCAAAAATTTCCTGGCCTTCCAGATCCAGAGTGCCTTCGGTAACGCGGCCGTTGTCGGGCAGCAAACGCATCAGGGCCAGCGCCGTCATGCTTTTGCCGCAGCCGGATTCGCCCACCAACGCAAACGTTTCGCCTCGTTTGATGCAAAGCGACAAACCGTCGATGGCCTTGACCAGGCCCGCTTCGCCGTCGAGGGCAACTTTGAGATCGGTGATGTTGAGCATGTTGGGTGGTGATCAGGTTCAGATCGATGCGGGCGCTGACGGCGCTTTACCTGCCGCGTTTGCCGTGTCTTTTGGCGTACCTTTTGCAGCGTCTTTTGCCGCGCCGTTTACCGTCGGGCGCCGCGGCTTGAACGCGCGCGAGCGTGGGTCGAAGGCGTCGCGCACGCCGTCGGCAAACAAATTGGCGGCCAGCACCAGCGTGACCATGAAACCGAAGGCTGCGGCGAAGCTCCACCACACGACAGGGTCGCGGCTCATCTCGCTGCGCGCCAAATTGATCATGCCGCCAAAACTGTTCATCGACGGGTCAACGCCCACGCCCACATACGACAAGACCGCCTCATACAGGATGAGCGACGAGAACTCCAACACCGTGACTATCAACATCAGGTGCGCCACATTCGGAAAAATATGACGCGCCATGATGCGGCTGTGGCTGACGCCGAAGGCATTGGCCGCTTGCACATATTCGAGTTCGCGCAGCTTCAAGGTTTCGCCGCGCAGCAACCGGCACAAGCCCGCCCAACCGGTCAAACCCAACACGGCACAAAGCAAAAACAGCTTCAGGTCGGAGCGCTCGGCACCGGTTTCAAACAACTCCGGGTGCTTGTCCAAGAAGCCCTGAACCATGAGCACGCAAGCGGCGATCAACAGCACATTGGGTACCGACGACAGCACGGTGTAGAAGTATTGAATGGCTTCATCGACCCAACCGCGAAAGTAGCCGGCCATGATGCCCAAGCCCACGGCCAATGGCAGCGTGGCGACGGTGGCAAGTGTGCCGATGACAAAAGCCGTGCGTATGCTTTTGAGGGCTTGGTACAGCACATCGTTGCCAGTGAGGTCGGTGCCCATAAGGTGATAACGGCTCATCAAGGCGACTGTGATGCCGATCAAAACACTGGCCACCGCCACGGTGTAGACGGCCACACGCCAGGGAATGTCGCCTTCGCCGCGCCACACCCCGCGCGCTGCATCTTTCCAATTGGTGCCGACGCCCCGCGCCAACAAGGCAATCAACAAGGACGCCAGCAGGGCACTGACCAGCAAACCGCCCACAGCGCCCAGCACAACGCGCTGAGCCACATCGGCAGCCCATTGCTCATCCGGTTGAGTGAGGTGCTTGCCGCCGTGCTTCAAACGCGGCGCAACACGGCGAACTTCGCCGTCCACCTCGACCGATTCTTTGGTGAAACCCACATAGGCCAAGGGACGCGAATAAGTGGCCTCACGCGAATCGAGCAGATCGGAAAGCACGTAGTCGAGCGCCGAGCGCGTGCGACTCTCATAAGCCACGACGGCATTTTGAGCGCCCTCTGCAGGCGGCAACTTCAAGCGGTAGTGAACGCTGTCGAGCAGGGTGACGAGCAAACACAAAATAAGGACCACCGAAGAACCCAAGGCGGCAGCGTCGCGAAACACCTTGCGCCAACTGGAAGACAGCGCGGGGCTGCGCCAAACCACCACCGAATAAGCGATGAGCGCCGCAATCAGCAACCAGATGGACGCATCGGTCCACAGCAATACAAATTTAGGCATGAAGTCTGGGCAGGAAGAATGTGCGTTGGAGCGCGATCTGCGAGATGCGTGCTGCGTGATGCGAAATACGAAATGCGAGATGCGAGCTAACAGCTCAAGCCAAGCGAACCCGAGGATCAGCCCAGGTGTAAGCGATGTCGATCAACACATAAGTGGCGATGTAGAGCAGCGATCCCAAAAACACCATCGTGCGGACGATCGCGAAGTCTTGCTTGGTGATGGCCTCGATCACGTAAGCGCCCAGCCCGGGAAGTCCGAAGAAGCTCTCAAACACGAGACTGCCCAAAAAGATGTAAGGCAAATAACTGCCGGCGCTGGTGATGATGGGAATCAGCGCATTGCGCAGCACATGGCGGAACAGCACTGTGATCTCGGCCAGACCTTTGGCGCGCGCAGTGCGAACGTAGTCTTTGCCCATCTCTTCCAGGAACATGGCGCGGTACAGACGCGCCTCTCCACCCAGTCGCGCCACCAGCGAAAGCAGGATGGGCAGCAGCAAAAATTTCAACGCGTCCAGCCCACCCGCGTAGCCCGAAATGGGCGCGAGCTTGAGCACGCGCGAGAACAAAAACTGACCCACGATGATGTAAAACAAGCTGCTGATGGACAGCATCACCACGCAGGCGACCACGCCCCAAAAATCAAGCCTGCTGTTGCGGAACAAAGCCAGCAACAGCGCGAAAGCGGTACTGGCGATCACTTGCAGCACAAACAGCGGCAAGGCCATTTGCAAACTCACCCACATCCGCGTGGCGACCTCATGCCCGATGTCGCCGGCGCTTTCGGCGTCAGCGCGGCCGAACTGCAGCTTGAACAACGAGACCGAACGTTCCCAGAAAATCGTTTCGGTCAATTTTTCTGTGCCACTGGCTTTCTCGTTCAAGTAAAGCGGTTTGGCATAGCCGCGCTCGGCTTTCCATTTGTCGATGATTTCTTGGTTGACACGTTTTCCGCCGATGTTCATGCGTGCCATGTCGTCGGGCGTGTTGACGGTGAAGAACAAAAAGAAGGTGGCTAAATTGACACCCAGCAACACCAAAAAGCCGTAGCCGATGCGGCGAACCATGTAAGAGAGCATTGCTTCGTCTCGCCTTGAATTTAAAAATTCGTCAGAACTTCGTCAAAACTTCGTCAGAACTTTGCCAAGATTTCGCCGCGCGCATTCATGCGCTCACGGCGGCGGAAACTGCGCACCGCCACGGCAACAAGTGCGCCTATGCCCAGGCCAATCAAGATCAGCGGCCACCACACCGGTTGATTCCATGCGCTGAGCAGCTTCACGCGCTGCGCGCTGTCGACGCGCAAGTAGCGGCCTTGATCGCGAATCATCACGGCGGGCTTGAGGTTTTTCACCCAAACCTGGGCCGCCGAGGACGAATACGGAAAGTAGCCAAAGCTCCACGGCGCATCTTGCTGAGCAACGCTGACCATCTTGTCGATAAGCGCTTGCTTTTGCGGGCCGTCGTCCAGCAACTTCATTTGCGCGAACAGCTTGTCGAATTCGGGAGACGCGTAATTGGCGGTGTTCTCGCCGTCGAATTTTGTTTTGCCGTTGGGACCGTAGAGCAAAAACAAAAAGTTCTCGGCATCTGGGTAGTCGGCCAACCAGCCCAGCCAGAAGACCTGGTAATTGCCTTTGCGCACCTTGTCTTGAAACTGGTTGTTGTCGGTCGCGCGCACTTCAAGCTGGATATCGATCTTGGCGAATTGCCTCACCACCCAATCGATTTCAGGTTTGCGCTCGGGCGTGGCGGCCGCGTAAAAGTCGTAGTTGATGACCACTGGTTTGCCGGTGGCGGTTTCGCGGCCATTCGGATACCCCGCCTCGGTCATCAATCTTTTGGCGTCTTCTATGGACCGGCGCACGACCTTCCCGTCCACCACTTTGTGGGTGACTGGGTTGGCACCTTCCAGCGTGTTGTGCTTCGATCCGAAGATGCCGTCTGGCAATGGGCCCATGGCCGTTTCGCCGCCCTTCTTTGGAAATATTTTTGAATACTCTTCCCAGTCGATGGCGATGGAAATAGCTTGGCGCAGCTTGCGATTTCGCTGTTGATGTTCCGGCGTGTCGCCGTAGCCGATTTGAGGATCCTGCATGTTGAAGCCGATCAACCAGCTGGTCACGTCGGGGAACTTGGGCAAGCGAAAACCTTTTTCCAGGTATTCGGCGCGCACCGCCTCAGAGTCTTGCATTGCCACCAGATAGGCCAAGCCGGTGTCGTTGCGTTCGAACACTTCGATGTCGTAG
>JBBRGA010000148.1:0-8334 GCA_038241115.1 Burkholderiales bacterium
CAACCGAAGCGGGATCAGGGACGTGCTCCAGCATTTCCATGCAAGTAACTGTGTCGAATTGACCGGGCAACTCATCGGCCAACGCTTCAGCCGCAACCTCTCGATACTCAACTGAGGGAGTATTCGCTTCCATAGCGTGCAGTTGGGCAACTTTGAGTGCTTTTACAGACAGATCAATTCCCAACACGTTCGCACCCTTTCGCGCCATCGCGTCACTCAGGATGCCACCACCGCAGCCGACATCCAAAGCGCGCTTGCCACTCACGCGAGATAGTTTGTCTATCCACTCCAACCGAAGCGGATTGATTTGGTGCAGCGGGCGAAATTCACTTTCAGTGTCCCACCAGCGGTGAGCCAAATCGCTGAATTTGGCCAGCTCTTGAGGATCAGCATTTATAGTCATGGTCAGATGGTACGCAATCGGTCTAAACGTTTGCAGCGGACAAAAGAAAACCCCGCACTAGCGGGGTTCCATCTAACTTTGCCTGAAGAGGCTGATCCAACAACCCACGAAAATGGGTTACTGGAAGCCCGGTAGTTTATTTCTTGGTGCGGGTACCGACCACTTCGATTTCAACACGACGGTTCTTTGCACGACCTTCGGAGGTTTTGTTGTCAGCAACCGGTTGCTTCTCGCCCTTACCTTCGGTGTAAACGCGATTTTTCTCGACGCCCTTGCTCGTCAAGTAAGCCTTGATGGCTTCTGAACGCCTCACTGACAGGTTTTGGTTGTAAGCGTCTGAACCCACGGAGTCCGTGTGACCGACGGCAATTATGACCTCGAGGTTGATGGCACCCATTTTGCCGACCAGATCGTCCAGCTTGGCTTTGCCTTCTGGCTTGACTACGGATTTGTCGAAGTCGAAGAATGCGTCGGCCGCAAATGTCACCTTCTCGCTCACGGGAGCGGCAGGCGCTGGGACCGGAACCGGAACCGGCGCAGCCGCAGGTGCAGGAGCAGGTTTCGGAGCTGCAGCCACGGGTGCTGGCGCCGGAGCAACTGGCGCAGCTACCACCTTCTTGGGCGCGCCGTCGCAGTCGACTGAAGCCGTTGCTGGCGTCCAGTTGGCATCGCGCCAGCAGAGCTCGTTCGTGCCGTTTTTCCAGTTGATTCCTGTGCTGTTGACCCAGTTGTCAACCGTGGTTGACTGAGCGAAAGCGCCGGACGCAGACATGGTGAGCGTGACAGATGCTGCGGTTGCGATGATCGACGCTACTTTATTGAGTTTGTTCATGATTCTCCTCTGAAGGGAAGCTGCAATAGATTCTGCAAAATCGTCCGAATGGGGATCGGAAAACACTGGCGAACCGTCACAGCATGCGACGAGTCACCACCGAATGTATTGTGCCATAGCGCTTTCGCGCGGCCTGTTTTTGGGCATGTCCTGAGCGGCCGGGGCCGTACTTGTTGCGCTCGCGCTACAACTTCTCCAGACTTAGAATGAAACACAGCGCGGCGTATGAAACCAACAACGCAACGCAAGCCTTCTTCTTGTCTGTTTCTATTTACGCAACGTTGCGCACCAATCAATGACACAGTTCGCCAAGGAAACCCTTCCCATCAGTCTCGAAGACGAGATGAGGCGTTCCTACCTGGATTACGCGATGAGCGTGATCGTGGGACGGGCTCTTCCGGACGCCCGAGACGGTTTGAAGCCGGTCCATCGTCGGGTGTTGTTCGCCATGCACGAGCTCAACAACGACTGGAACCGCCCGTACAAGAAGTCAGCCCGAATCGTTGGTGACGTCATCGGCAAGTACCACCCTCACGGCGACCAGTCGGTATACGACGCCATCGTGCGCATGGCACAAGACTTCTCGCTGCGGCACATGTTGGTTGACGGCCAAGGCAACTTCGGCTCGGTAGACGGAGACAACGCAGCGGCAATGCGCTACACCGAGATCCGCTTGGCGAAAATTGCACACGAAATGCTCGCTGATCTCGACAAAGAAACCGTCGACTTCGGACCCAATTACGACGGCAGTGAGAAGGAGCCGCTGGTCATGCCGTCGCGTCTGCCCAACTTGCTCATCAACGGCTCGGGTGGCATCGCTGTCGGCATGGCCACCAACATTCCGCCACACAATTTGAATGAAGTGGTGGACGGGTGTCTTCACTTGCTGAAAAACCCGGCAGCTACGGTCGACGAATTGATGGAAATCATTCAGGCACCTGATTTCCCGACTGCCGGTGTGATCTATGGGCTGAGCGGCGTGCGCGAAGGCTATCGAACGGGTCGCGGTCGTGTCGTGATGCGCGCCAAATGCCACTTTGAAGATATAGACCGCGGACAGCGCCAGTCCATCATCGTCGACGAGATTCCGTACCAAGTGAACAAGAAGAACCTGCTCGAGCGCATGGCTGAGTTGGTCCACGAGAAAAAACTAGAGGGCATCAGCCACATTCAAGACGAGTCAGACAAATCTGGCATGAGGGTGGTAATCGAGCTGAAGCGGGGCGAAGTGCCCGAAGTAGTGCTGAATAACCTTTACAAGCAGACGCAGCTGCAGGACACCTTTGGCATCAACATGGTGGCGCTGATAGACAACCAGCCCAAGCTGTGCAATCTGAAGGATCTGATTGCGGTGTTTCTGGAGCACCGCCGCGAAGTGGTCACGCGTCGCACGGTGTACGAACTCCGCAAGGCACGCGAACGCGGCCACGTTTTAGAAGGCCTCGCAGTGGCCTTGGCGAACATCGATGAGTTCATTGCCACCATCAAAGCGTCACCCACACCTCCAGTGGCCAAAGCCGCCTTGATGAGCAAAAGCTGGGACTCGCCAATGGTGCGCGATATGTTGGCGCGGGCCGAAGGCGAAGCGCCTGGCGGCCGTGAAGCTTTCCGTCCCGAAGGCTTGCCAAAAAACTACGGCCTCCAAGCCGACGGTCTGTACCGTTTGAGCGAAGACCAAGCGGGCGAAATTTTGCAAATGCGCTTGCAACGCCTGACCGGTCTAGAGCAAGACAAGATCATCGGCGAATACCGCGAGGTCATGTCAGAGATTGCGGACCTGTTGAATATCTTGTCGACACCCGAGCGTGTAACGACCATCATTTCCGACGAGTTGTCGGCCATCCGTTTGGAGTTTGGTCAGACCAAAGTCGGCGCGCGCCGCAGCGTCATTGAACATAACGCGCAAGACCTGGGTACTGAAGATCTGATAACGCCCACCGACATGGTGGTCACACTCAGCCACACCGGCTACATCAAGAGCCAAGCATTGTCTGAATACCGGGCGCAAAAGCGTGGCGGGCGCGGCAAACAAGCCACTCAAACCAAAGACGATGACTGGGTCGATCAGCTCTTCATCGCCAACACCCACGACTACATCTTGTGCTTTACCAACAAGGGCCGCGTGTATTGGTTAAAAGTGTGGGAGGTGCCTTCGGGGTCACGCAACTCGCGCGGCCGACCCATCGTCAACATGTTCCCTCTGCAATTTGGTGAAAAGGTCAATGTGGTGTTGCCGCTGACCGAGGGTTTCCGCAGTTTTCCGGCCAACAATTTCGTGTTTATGGCAACTGCCCAAGGCGTAGTCAAAAAGACGGCGCTGGACGAATTCAGCAACCCGCGCAAGGCCGGCATCATTGCAGTGGATTTGGATGAAAACGACTTTTTGATTGGTGCAGCCCTGACCGACGGCGAGCACGACGTGATGCTGTTTAGCGACGGTGGCAAAGCAGTCCGTTTTGACGAAAACGACGTGCGTCCGCTGGGCCGCACAGCACGCGGCGTGCGCGGCATGATGCTGGACGAAGGTCAAAGCGTGATTGCCATGTTGGTGGCCGAAGACGAGTCGCAAAGCGTGCTGACCGCCACGGTGAATGGTTACGGAAAACGAACCAGCATCGTGGAGTACACGCGCCACGGTCGCGGCACCAAAGGCATGATCGCCATCCAGCAGACCGAGCGCAATGGCAAGGTCGTGGCTGCAACCTTGGTGCGCAGCGATGACGAGATCATGCTCATCACTGACAAGGGCGTTTTGGTGCGAACACGGGTGTCTGAAATTCGCGAACTCGGCCGCGCCACACAGGGCGTGACTTTGATAGCACTGGACGAAGGCTCAACCTTGAGCGGCTTGCAACGCATCGTGGAAAACGACGCCATCGTCGATGCAACCATTGCCGCTTCTGCTGAATCGAGCATCGATTCAGCCAACAACGCGCCACCGACTGACGCAAACGGCGAGGAGAACATTTAATGTTTGAGAAAAATGCAATTGCAGTGGCTTGTGCCTTCGGCTGTTTGGCGGCCACTTCGGTCATTGCGCAAACCGCCGCTCCAGCAGCTGCGGCCACATCCACCGCATCACCCGCAAAGAAAGAGCTGGTTCAGAGGTTGCTGGTGTTGCAACAACCCGGTATCGAAGGTGTTGCGCGCAGCATTGTTGAACGCCCCGCCAGCCAGTTGATGCAAGCGGCTGGACAAGCGCTGCAGGCGCAGGTGCCGCCAGAAAAACGCGAGGCTGTGGGCCGCAGTATTGAAACCGACGTGAAGAAATTTGTCGAAGACGCGGTGCCCGTGCTGCGCGACCGCGCGGTGAAATTGGCACCGACCGTGATCGGGCCGGTCATGGAAGAGAAGTTCACCGAAGACGAATTGAAAGCGCTGATTGCATGGCTCGATTCGCCTGTGAATAAAAAGTACCAGCAAGTAGCCCCCGAATTACAAAACACTTTCGCGCAAAAGCTGATCGCCGAGGCTGGGCCACTGCTCGACACCAAATTGCAAGCGTTGCAAGCAAAGGTCCGCAGCACCTTGGGTGCACCACCTGCAGATGCATCGGCGCCCACAGGCGGTGGTGTCAAGCCCGCAATTAAGCCAGCACCCGCACCCGCCACGACACCCGCTCCCGCAGCGAAATGACAAACGGCAGGTCTGGAGCAACGCAACATGGCTGAAACGGGCCAGCCCGCGCCTGCGATCAACCCCGCGCTGCTGTCTCTGCGTGTGCGCATTGACACGGTCGATCAGGCTCTTTTGCAACTTTTGAACGAACGGGCAGCACTCGCACAAGAGGTGGGCGAAGTCAAAAAATTAGAGGGAAGCGTGGCCTTCCGGCCCGAGCGCGAGGCGCAGGTCATCGACGGGTTGAAGGCCAGCAACCGCGGGCCATTGAAGGCCGGAAGCGTCGCCCCTATATGGCGCGAAATCATGTCGGCCTGCCGCGCTTTGGAAACGCCCACCCGCGTGGCTTACTTGGGACCTGCCGGTACTTTCAGCGAAGAGGCAGCGCTGGGCTTTTTTGGCTCGAGCATTGTGAAAGTCCCCTGCGCCAGTTTTGACGAGGTCTTTCACACCACATCCACGGGTGCGGCAGACTTCGGCGTCGTGCCAGTTGAAAACTCAACCGAGGGTGTGGTGGCGAGGTCGCTGGATTTATTTCTGACAACGCCGCTGTTTATCGTCGGCGAGACCAGTTTGTTCGTGCAACACAACCTGCTGCGCAAAAGCAATTCCTTGCTCGACATTCAAGCTGTTTGCGCGCATCCACAGGCTCTGGCGCAATGCCATGCTTGGCTCAGTTTGCACTTGCCGCACGCTGAGCGCCGACCGGTGGCCAGCAATGCAGAGGGCGCGCGTCTGGCGGGTTTGGACGCAAGCCTCGCCGGGATTGCCAGCCTGCGCGCTGGCGGTGAGTACGGCTTGCATGTGATCGCCCCGGCCATTCAAGACGATGCTTTGAACCGCACTCGGTTTGCCGTGGTCACGCACCCGCAGCGCCAGCCGCAACCAAAGGCTTCGGGGCACGACTGCACCAGCTTGGTGGTGTCTGTGGCCAACCGGCCGGGCGCGGTTCATGACATGTTGGTGCCCCTCAAGGCGCACGGCGTCTCCATGAGTCGCTTCGAATCGCGCCCGGCTCGTTCGGGCCAATGGGAGTACTACTTCTACATCGACTTGCAAGGTCACCCCGACCAACCGGCGGTGGCTGCTGCCTTGAAAGAACTGCGCGCGGTTTGCGCTTTTTTCAAGCTGCTGGGCACTTACCCCATCGACGTTCATTGACATGTTCAATCAACTCGGCCTGATTGGCTGCGGCCTGATGGGTGGCTCGTTTGCGTTGGCGCTCAAGCGCGCGGGCCTCGTCAAGCGCGTGGTGGGCTACAGCAAATCACCCTCCACCACTGAGAAAGCCAAAAAGCTCGGTGTGATTGACACCATCGCCGAGTCTGCCTTGCTGGCAGTGTCGGGCTCTGACATCGTGCTGCTCGCGGTGCCAGTGGCAGCCACGGAAGCCACCTTCAAAGCCATCCGCCATTTGGTGGAACCCGGCATGTTGTTGATGGACGTGGGTTCCACCAAACGTGATGTGGTGGACGCCGCGCGACGTGTGTTGAAAGAGCGCGTGATCAGCTTCGTGCCTGCGCACCCGATTGCAGGCAAAGAGGTGGCGGGTGTGGGGCATGCAGACGCCACGCTCTACAACGGCCGCCAAGTCATCCTCACCCCGATTTCACAAACGCCTGCGGAATTGGTACAAAAGGCCACCGATGTGTGGTCGGCCATTGGTTCGCAAGTGCTTCGAATGACGCCTGAAAACCACGACGCCGCATTCGCCGCCGTCAGTCACTTGCCGCATTTGCTGGCGTTTGCTTATTTCAGCTCTGTGGCTGGGCAACCGGCAGGCAAAGATTATTTGTCGCTGGCCGGACCGGGCTTCCGCGATTTCACGCGCATCGCAGCGAGTGATCCGACCGTGTGGCGCGACATTCTGATGTCCAACCGCGAGGAGCTTCTGAAGCAAACGCAGCGCTTTCGGCACAGCCTGGATGCCATGGAGCACGTGCTGTTGTCCGCCAACGGCGAAGCGCTGGAAGATTTGATACGCGCTACTTCAGAAGCACGATCGGCGTGGCAAATGAGCGCGATCAAACCCGTCTCCAAGGGCTGAGTTGGGCGGCGTCAAATTCGAATGAAAAAAATCGCGTTTCTTGACTTGCCGGTGATGCGCGGTGCCAGTGGCACCGTTCAACTCCCTGGTTCTAAATCGATTTCCAACCGCGTGCTCTTGCTGGCGGGCCTGAGCAGTGGCACCACGGTGATTCACGACTTGTTGGCGTCTGACGACACAGCCGTGATGTTGGCCGCCTTGCGCACGCTGGGCTGCACCGTTAAAACCAGCGAGAACACCGTAAGCATCACTGGTTTGGCGGGTCAATTGCAAGCACAGACCGGGGATTTATTTTTGGGCAACGCCGGCACCGCGATGCGGCCTTTGACTGCCGCGCTGGCAGTGCTTACTGCGGCCCAAGGCGGCGAATTCAGTTTGCGCGGAGTGCCACGCATGCACGAACGCCCGATTGCCGATCTGGTCGATGCGCTGCGCGGTCTGGGTTGCCATATCGACTATCTTGGCGAGATCGGTTTCCCGCCTTTGCGACTGCGCAGCAGTTCGCAGCCACTGAACACCTCGGAGCCACTGCGCGTGCGCGGGGATGTTTCGAGCCAATTCCTCACTGCACTGTTGATGGCCTTGCCTTTAGTCAGCGCAAAGTCTGACGTGATCATCGAAGTGCAGGGCGAACTGATCTCCAAGCCTTATGTGGACATCACGCTCAATTTGCTGGCTCGATTTGGCATTCAGGTGCGGCGCGACGGCTGGCAACGATTTACGGTTCCTGAGGGGAGCCGCTACTTATCACCGGGCCACGTGCATGTGGAGGGCGACGCGTCTTCGGCGTCTTACTTCGTCGCGCTGGGTGCCATCGCCGCCACCGACGCGCCGATTCGCATTGAAGGCGTGGGTGCAGATTCAATCCAGGGTGACATTCAATTCGTTAACGCCGCGCGCGCGATGGGTGCCCAGGTGGTCGAAGGCCCCAACTGGTTGGAGGTCAAACGCGGGCGTTGGCCCTTGAGCGCCATCACGTTGAACTGCAATCACATTCCCGACGCCGCAATGACGTTGGCGATGTTGGCTTTGTACGCAGAAGGCACCACCACACTGACCGACATCGCGAGTTGGCGCGTGAAGGAAACCGACCGGATCGCCGCCATGGCCAAAGAGTTGCGCAAAGTCGGCGCCACTGTGGTGGTAGGAAGCGACTTTATTTCCGTCACACCGCCCGCGGTGGATGCATGGAACAGCGCATCCATCGATACCTACGATGACCACCGAATGGCCATGTGTTTTTCGTTGGCCGCCTTCAACGCCTTGGCGGGCGCCAACCCACCGGCCAGGGTCCGCATCCTTGACCCGCATTGCGTGGCCAAGACTTTCCCCGATTACTTTGAAGCTTTGTTTGCGCTCGCCAAGATCGACACTGTGGACATCCCTGTTCTCACAATAGACGGACCCAGCGCCTCCGGCAAAGGCACGCTGGCC
>JBBRGA010000149.1:0-8136 GCA_038241115.1 Burkholderiales bacterium
AAGTGGCTTCTTCCATTCGGGACTCTCATGGGTCTGAGTGGCGATGTCGTTGATGTCGTTGAGGCCGCTGATGCTCGGGTCAGCCGCGTTCAAGGCCATCAGACGGTGCAGCGTGGTCTCGTCCAAAGCCTCCAGCCAAAGCGCGTCGTCGCGGTGCGGAAACAGCAGGCCAAACAGCTCGCCCAAGTCGGTGGTGACGGGTGTTTGCGGCAGCACTCTGGCGCGCAGGCGTTGCAACAGTTCGCCGGCGAAATGGGTGCGTGGGGCGAAGCCGAAGTCGGCAAACAGCGACGCCACATCCACGCCTTGCCAAAATTTTTGCAACAGCAACGCAACGTTGGCGCGATGCTCGGGGTTGCGCTCCAGCACATTGAGCAAGTGCTTCAAGCGCAGCACCGGCGTCGGCGTCAGCGGTTCGCCCGGAACGGGCGCGTGGCGCAGCCACTCCATCGCGCGGATCAACCACAAGTGGCGCTCTGCCAGCGCATTGCTGGCTGTTGCGGCATTGTTGGCGGCATTGCTGGCGGCATGCTTGGCTGCGTTGAGCAGCGCCGTCAAGTCCCAGGGCGCCGCGTGTTCAGTCACGGTGCGTCAATGGAGCGACGAAGCGACGGTCAATCCAAACTCGACCACGTGAGCCTCGAAGGGACGGGCCTCGTCGGTCATGCAGAAAAACGTGCCCCGCATCGTGCCTTGGGCAGAGGCGATGCGCGTCCAGCTGGTGTATTCGAACTGCTCGCCGGGCTTGAGCACAGGTTGGTGGCCTACCACTGCCAAGCCGCGCACTTCGTCGACATGACCGTGGGCGTCGGTGACGGTCCAGTGGCGTCCGATGAGTTGAGCCGTGACGGGGCCCGTGTTCCGCACCGTGACGGTGTAGGCAAAAGCGTGTTGCTGTTTGCCCGGGTCTGACTGCTCTGCCAAATAGCGAACCGCCACAGAGCACGTGAATTCTGGATTTGTCATCGAACCGATTTTAGGCGGGCTCCTAAAATGGGCAGATGACGCAACCCACCTATCGCATTGCCCCCAGCATCTTGTCAGCCGACTTTGCCCAATTGGGAATCGAATTGAAAAACGTCATCGCCGCCGGTGCCGATTGGATCCACTTTGATGTCATGGACAACCACTACGTGCCCAACCTGACTTTCGGCCCGATGGTGTGCCAGGCGCTGCGCAAGCACGCCGTAACTGCCAGCGGCGTCAAGGTGCCGATTGACGTTCATTTGATGGTGCAGCCTGTAGACGCCTTGGCGCAGGCTTTTTGCAAAGCCGGCGCCGACTTGGTGAGCTTTCACCCCGACGCGTCAGGCCACGTCGACCGCACCTTGCAGCTCATCAAGTCCGAGGGCTGTCAGGCCGGTCTGGTGTTCAATCCGGCGGTGTCGCTGGACGTGCTGGAGTGGGTGATCGACAAGGTTGATTTGGTGCTCGTCATGAGCGTGAATCCCGGTTTTGGTGGCCAAAGCTTTATCTCCAGCGCCTTGAAAAAAGTCGAGCAAGCGCGCCGCATCATCGAAGCCAGCGGGCGTGACATTCGCTTGGAGGTAGACGGCGGCATCAAGGTTGACAACATCCGCGATGCGGCCAACGCCGGAGCCGACACCTTTGTTGCCGGTAGTGCCATCTTCAATGCGCCCGATTACAAGGCTGTGATCGATGCGATGCGCGTGAACTTGGCCGCATGAATCTCAGCGCCATCCGAGCCGCCATCGTCGATCTGGACGGCACCATGATCGACACCCAAGCCGACTTCGTCGTCGCTTTGAATGCCACGCTGGACGCGCTGAACTTGGCGCACATCGATGCGCACTTTGTGTCGCAAACCGTGGGCAAAGGATCCGAGCATTTGGTGCGCAGCACCTTGATCAAAGTCGGCGCAGATTCGGCGCTTTACGACAAAGCGCGTGCGCTGTATCAAACCAACTATCTGCGCGTCAACGGCGATCACTCGCAGGTCTATCCGGGCGTGATGGAGGGTTTGAAAATAATGCGGGCACGCGGCTGGAAGTTGGCGTGCCTGACGAACAAACCCACCGCGTTTGCGGTGCCCTTGCTGCAAAAAAAAGGACTGTTTGACTGTTTTGGTCTGGTGTTCGGCGGCGATGCCTTCGAGCGCATGAAACCCGACCCCTTGCCGCTGCTGAAAACCTGCGAAGCCTTGGGCACCCTGCCTGCCCAGACCTTGATGATCGGCGACTCCAGCAACGACGCCCGCGCCGCTCGCGCCGCCGGTTGCCCGGTGCTGCTGGTGACTTATGGCTACAACCATGGCGCGACGGTGCAAACGGTGGACGTCGATGGTTTTCTGGATCGCCTTGACGCGTTGAAATCGCGTTGAAATCGCGTTGAAATCGGCTGGCCTATGGGCCGTGGAAAGGCTCGCCTGCTACATTTCGACGATGCCTACTTCAAGCGCACAAATCATCAGGTCGCTCGACCGGGGAGCCTGGCCCTGGCGGGTCTGAGCACAGATTTGTTCGACTCGCGGGCCGTACTTCATAGTCCGCCAAGCGCGAGTTTCGAAGCCGCAAGACGGTCCGCTGCTGCGGCCAACGCGCAACCCGTCTCAGTACTGACACCCACTGCGCGCGCGAACCAAACGGCGACCGCGCTGCTGTTGAAGAAAGCCCCATGTGATCACTGAACTTGAATTCAAAAGTCTCGCAGCGCAAGGCTACAACCGCATACCGCTGATGGCCGAAGCCTTCGCCGATTTGGAAACACCGCTGTCACTTTATTTGAAGCTGGCGCACACCAGCGACAACGGCAAAAACAGCTTCTTGTTGGAATCCGTGGTGGGCGGTGAACGCTTCGGCCGTTACTCTTTTATCGGCCTGCCAGCCCGCACTTTGCTGCGCGCCACCGGCTTCAAAACCGAGGTCGTCACCGACGGCGCGGTGGTCGAAACCTTTGAGGGCAACCCGCTTGATTTCATCGCCGCTTATCAGCAGCGGTTCAAGGTGGCGCTGCGCCCGGGAATGCCGCGATTTTGCGGTGGCTTGGCGGGTTACTTTGGCTATGACGCTGTGCGTTTCATTGAGCCGAAATTGGCCAAAACGCAAAAAGCCGACGGTCTGGACACGCCCGATATCTTGTTGCTGCAGTGCGAAGAGCTTGCCGTCATCGACAACCTGTCTGGCCGTTTGTATTTGATCGTCTATGCCAATCCGTCCGAGGCCGAGGCCTACTTCAGAGCCAAACGCCGCTTGGGGGAACTGGGCGACAAGCTGAAGTACAGCGTCACGGCACCCGCAGTCAAGCGAGTTGCAGCGCACAGCGTAGAGCGCGATTTCGCCAAGCCCGACTACATCGCCGCCGTCCTCAAGGCCAAGGAATACATCGCTGCGGGCGACATGATGCAAGTGCAAGTGGGCCAACGCCTGCGTAAGCGCTACAGCGAAAGCCCGCTCAGTTTGTACCGCGCGCTGCGCTCGCTGAACCCGTCGCCTTACATGTACTTCTACGACATGGGCGACTTCCAAATCGTCGGCGCGTCACCCGAAATTTTGGTGCGTCATGAGCACACGCCCGAGGGCGCCAAGATCACCATTCGCCCGCTCGCAGGCACGCGTGCGCGCGGTGCCACACCCGAGCAAGACAAGGCTCTGGAAGCGGAACTGAAGGGCGATCCGAAAGAGCGCGCCGAGCATTTGATGCTCATCGATTTGGCGCGCAACGACATCGGTCGCATTGCCAAAACCGGCAGCGTCAAAGTGACCGAATCGTTCAGCGTAGAGCGCTACTCGCATGTCATGCACCTCGTCAGCAATGTCGAAGGCATGCTGAAAGACGGCATGTCCAATCTTGATGTGTTGCGCGCCACTTTCCCGGCCGGCACGCTCACCGGGGCGCCGAAAATTCGCGCCATGGAAATCATCGACGAGCTGGAACCGGTGAAGCGCGGCATCTACGGCGGTGCCTGCGGCTACCTCAGCTTCGCAGGCGACATGGACGTGGCCATCGCCATCCGTACCGGCATCGTCAAAGACCAAACCCTCTACGTCCAAGCCGCGGCTGGCGTGGTGGCCGACTCGGTGCCTGAGTTGGAGTGGCTGGAGACCGAAGCCAAGGCGCGAGCACTCATTCGCGCTGCTGAACTTGTCGAAGAGGGGTTTTGAAGCCATGCTGCTTGTTTGACTGAGAACACAAGCAAGTCCCCGTTCGGGCTGAGGTCTGCAAATCCTGTTCTGGCCTTCGACACCTCAATCCGCACGACGGCAACCGAATAATTTTGGGTTCTGAACATGCTTTTAATGATCGACAACTACGACTCCTTCACCTACAACTTGGTGCAGTACTTTGCCGAACTCGGCGAAGACGTTCGCGTGTTTCGCAATGACGAAATCACGGTGCAAGAAATCGGCGCGATGCAGCCCGACAAATTGGTGCTTTCGCCCGGTCCTTGTTCACCCGCGGAAGCTGGGGTGTGTGTTGCTGCCATCCAAGCCTTCACCGGCAAGCTGCCATTGCTTGGTGTGTGTTTGGGCCACCAAGCCATCGGTGCGGCGCTCGGCGCCGAGGTGGTGCGCGCGCAAACGCAAATGCACGGCAAGGCCGATGTCCTCAGCACCGACGAGCGCGGCGTGTACACCGCATTGCCCAAACACTTCCGCGTCATTCGCTATCACTCGCTGGTGATCGAACGCAGTTCGCTGCCTTCGGTTTTGGAGGTGACGTCCACCTCGCAAGACGGTGAAATCATGGGTGTTCGACACCGCCAGTTGGCGGGCACGAAAACGCCGCTGGAAGGCGTGCAGTTCCACCCCGAATCCATCCTCACCGAGCATGGTCACGCCATGCTGAAAAACTTTTTGGAGCTGCGCGCATGAGCATTACCGACCTCGACGCACTGACCCGTGCCATCGACCACCGCGAAATTTTCCATGACGAGATGCTGTCCATCGTGCGTCGCATCATGAGCGGCGAAATGTCGCCCGTGATGATGGCGGCCATGCTGGTGGGCCTGCGCGTGAAGAAAGAAACCATCGGCGAAATCACCGCGGCGGCGCAAGTCATGCGCGAGTTTTCGACCAAAGTTGACGTGCCCGATAAAACCCACTTGGTCGACATCGTGGGCACCGGCGGCGACGGCTCGCACACTTTCAACATTTCCACGTGCAGCATGTTTGTGGCGGCAGCCGCAGGCGCTCGCGTCAGCAAGCACGGCAACCGCAGCGTGAGCAGCAAATCGGGCAGCGCCGACGTGTTGGAAGCCATGGGTGTGCGCTTGAACTTGAGCCCGGCCGCCATAGCCCAGTGCATCACTGAGACCGGCATCGGTTTCATGTTCGCGCCCAACCACCATCCGGCCATGAAAAATGTGGCCCCGGTTCGCAAAGAGTTGGGCGTGCGCACCATCTTCAACATCTTGGGCCCGCTGACCAACCCGGCCGATGCGCCACACATTTTGATGGGTGTGTTCCATCCAGATTTGGTGGGCATTCAGGTGCGCGCTTTGCAGCGTCTGGGTGCCGAGCATGCGGTGGTGGTTTATGGCCGCGACGGCATGGACGAGGTTTCTCTGGGCGCAGCCACCATGGTGGGCGAATACAAAGGCGGTGGTATCCGCGAATACGAGATTCACCCTGAAGACTTCGGCCTCACCATGGCCAGCAACCGAGCCTTGAAAGTAGACACGCCGCAAGAATCGATGGGCTTGTTGACGGCCGTGTTGAACAACGAGCCTGGGCCTGCGCGCGACATTGTTTTACTGAACGCCGGCGTGGCTTTGTACGCCGCCGATGTGGCGGCCACGATGGGCGAGGGTGTGGCGCTGGCTCGAGAAGCGGTGGCATCGGGCAAGGCGCTGGCGAAGATGCATCAGTTTGTTCAACGCACTCAGTCTCTGGCGCCTGCAGTTCTTGCCACTTCTGCAGTGACGCCGCCATGAGCGACATACTGAACAAAATCGTGGCCGTCAAACGCGATGAAATTCGCGTCGCTCGAGCCCACCGAGACATCGCTTCGCTGCGCCGCGATGCCGAATCGTTGGGCGGCCAGCGCGACTTTGAGGCCAGCATGCGCGGCAAGATTTCCGCCGGACACGCGGCCGTCATCGCTGAAGTGAAAAAAGCCAGCCCCAGCAAAGGCGTGCTGCGCGAAAACTTCGTTCCCGGTGAGATCGCTGCCAGCTACGCGCAGCACGGCGCGGCATGCTTGAGCGTGCTCACCGACGTGCAGTTTTTTCAAGGCGCGAATGCTTATTTGGAGCAAGCGCGAACCGCCTGCACGCTCCCCGTGCTGCGCAAAGATTTCATGGTCGATGCCTACCAAGTGTTTGAGGCACGCGCCATGGGAGCCGACTGCATCTTGTTGATTGCAGCCTGTCTGGATAACGCGCAAATGCAAGACCTCGAAGCTCAGTCCAGCGCTTTGGGAATGGCGGTGTTGGTCGAGGTTCACGACGCCGAGGAGCTAGACCGCGCATTGCGCCTGCGAACGCCGCTGCTGGGCATCAACAACCGCAACTTGCGCACGTTCGAAGTCACGCTGGACACCACACTCGGCTTGATGAAACACGTACCTACGGACCGATTGCTGATCACCGAAAGCGGCATCGTCGGCCGCGCTGACGTACAGCGCATGCGCTCAGCCGATGTCAATGCGTTTTTGGTGGGCGAGGCCTTCATGCGCGCGCCCGATCCCGGCGTGGCGCTGGCGGCCTTGTTTCAATGACGGTTTTTGGGTCCTGCGTTGACGACGCCTTCAGCTGACACGATTTCTACCGAGTGCGTCTCGGCCGACAACCGACTGCGCGAGCCGTTGGCGAGTTTGTTTGCGGCGGTTCCGATCAGCTGGCGCGTGGTCACGGATCGCTTTCAGCACAGCCAAGCCGGACTGGCCTTGATTAAATTCGTCGACGCGCGCGTCAGTGCCGGTGCCAAGGTCTACCCGGCGCAAGTTTTTCGAGCCCTTGAGCTGACTGCGCCCTCCGACGTTCGCGTACTCATCCTCGGTCAAGACCCGTATCACGGGTCGGGTCAAGCGCAGGGCTTGGCGTTTTCCATCGCCTCCACGCAAAAAACGGCGCCCAGCTTGCGCAACATGCTGAGCGAGGTGGCTGCCGACATGGGGAGGCCGTCAATTTGCGTGAATGACCTGACGCCTTGGGCCGCGCAGGGGGTGCTGTTGTTGAACACAGTGTTGACTGTGGAAGACGGTCGGCCGCAAAGCCACGCGCAGCAAGGTTGGGAGCTGTTGACCGACGCGCTGTTGCAGCACGTGGCCGCGCAACCTGAGCCGGTAGTTTTCATGCTTTGGGGTGCCGCGGCCCAGCGAAAGCAAGTTCTCATCGATGCCAAACGCCACCGGGTGCTGCTTGCCAATCATCCCTCGCCGTTGTCTGCCCGCCGATTGCCGCGTCCCTTCTTGGGTTGTCAACATTTCAGCCTGGCCAATGCGTACCTGGCGGACTCGCATGGAGCCAAACGTGTCATTGCTTGGTAGTGACTCGGGGTCTGCTACACTCGCGGGTTCATCGGGGAGGGGTGGCCGAGTGGTTAATGGCAGCAGACTGTAAATCTGCCCTCTAACGAGTACGCTGGTTCGAATCCAGCCTCCTCCACCATCGGCGAATTGGATAGCGATAGGTAAAAAGTCAAATTTAAGAAGGCTCCGCGCGGGAGTAGCTCAGTTGGTAGAGCATTTGCCTTCCAAGCAAAATGTCGCGAGTTCGAACCTCGTCTCCCGCTCCAGTTGCCTGTGCAATTTGGGCGGCGGTTAGAGGCCAAAGAGATACATAAACATGAGATCAGGCGTTGTCTTCAGTGGTCTGTGAACCGGGTGTTTCCAGACTAGTGTTGATCGCCCATGTGGCTCAGTGGTAGAGCACTCCCTTGGTAAGGGAGAGGTCGCGCGTTCGATCCGCGCCATGGGCACCAAAGTTTGTACAAGTTTGTAAACAGACCAGCGGGATTCGCTTTGCGAACCCTTATTTTTTAGGAGTCACAGAAAATGGCAAAAGGCAAATTTGAGCGCACCAAGCCGCACGTCAACGTAGGCACGATTGGTCACGTCGACCACGGCAAGACCACGTTGACAGCGGCCATTACCACCGTGCTGAGCAAGCTGTACGGCGGCGAAGCCAAGGCGTACGACCAGATCGACGCAGCGCCCGAAGAAAAAGCGCGCGGC
>JBBRGA010000150.1:0-8133 GCA_038241115.1 Burkholderiales bacterium
CGTGGTGGAGTGATCAAGGGGTGGGTTCATGGCTTGGGAGGAAATATGTGGTTTTGACTAACTGCCCGCCGCGCCGAAGAAGCAGCTCAGGCTGGCCACCACCGTCAGCCGAAAACGCAGCGTCAGCCATGCGCTCGCGCCACAGCGCGGATAAACCTTGCGGTCCACCAAATAGCAAATCACCAGACCCAGGCCTTGAATCACCAAGCCGGCGTACGCGGGCATGATGACCGCCACCCAGGCCACCAAAGAGGGCAACACGCCCCACACATACATCGACGTCGGCGCGGCCTGCTTTGGTGCTGAGTTTTGTGCTGCAGTTTGTGCCCCCGACGGTCCGCCTGAGTCCCGGTCCAGGCTCATGGCCAAGCCCCAATGAATGCCGCCCAAGAACGACAGGATCACCGCCGTGTAGGCCGACAAAGACTCGGCCACGTAAGCATGCGCGTCGGCCCGAACGATCCAGATCAAGGCCGCACCCAACACGAAGGGCAGCAAGCCGCCGTAGCCCAGTTTCAAGGCCATCGGGTTGGGCTGCATGGGCGCGCGGTGGGCTTCGCGGTTGGCGTTTGCGCTGTTTTCAAAATTGCTCAAAAAAGCTCTCCGTTCAGCAGCGCCGACACCGAACGCGATTGCTTCTTGACCTGCTCATAAAACGTGCTGAAGGAGCGGCAGGTTTGCTGCGGATTGACCAGCAAGCGCGGCGCCGCGCTGACTTCTGCCACCGCCTCCAACGCCGCCGCATAACCGGGAAATGGCGCGGCGCTGGCGGTGGTTTGGCCGTGCGCGGGCATGCGCAAACTGCTCACATCGCCGATGAAAATACCGTCGCACACATGCTGCATGCGCCGCATGACCCAGCGCCACCGAGCCTCGCTCCAGGGCAGCGCGGCGTGCGCTGGCAAATGCAGCACACCCAGGCGCCAGGCACCCGAAGCATCGCTGCTGCTGCGCTCACTCATGGCCCACGGGTGGATGAGCTCGATGCTGCGTTTGCCCCAAGGTTTGCTGGCGAGCGCGGTCGATGCAAATTCAGCCGGCGGCACGGCCAGCAACTCCGGCTCGGTGACGGCGGGGTGCGTGCCAGGCGCTGTGCCTGCATCACCTTGGTGGCGCGCGATATCGTCAAGCTCGTCGTAACTTTGATCCACCACGCTGCCTTTGGACACCCAGCTTTTGAAGTCGCCTTTGGGCGCGTACTTGGCCACGTTGTCGGCATTGAACAAGTACGGTTTGCTGGAAAACGTGCCCGCCACCCATTGCCAACTGAGGTGGTTGCTGGGCACATCGCCGTCCAGCAGGTGGCCGTACAACCAATCGGCGCCTGCGCGCCAATGCACTTTGCGCAGGTGCACCACGTAGCTGGCCAGCCACATGCGGGCGTGGTTGTGCAAGTAGCCGGTGGCGTAGAGCTGGCGCACTGCCGCATCGATCACGTTGACGCCGGTGCGGCCTTCGCGAATGTCGGCGGGCAGCTCGCGGGCGTAGGCGCCAGACCAAACGTTGGACGGCCGCATGTCGGCCAGCACCTTGTCGCCTTCGCGGCTGTAAACGTGGTGGAAAAACTCACGCCACGCAAACTCGAACATGAGCTTGTCTTCAAAGTTCAAGCGCTGGCGCTGCACCACGCGCGCCACCGCCTGGCGCATGCCGACCACACCGTGGGTGAAGTAAGGCGACAGGCCGCTCACAGCACCGTCCAGCGCGTTGCGGCTGAGCGCATATTTGGCCGGATGGAGCGCGTCGATGCGGCGCAGCGCCTCGGCGTGTGTGGGCTCGAACTCTTGCAAGCGTTCAGGGATGCCGGCGATCATTGGGCGGCAGTCACAAATCAGCAATCGGTGGGGCGACAGCGAGAGGATTCGCGGTCGAATTCAGCTTGGCGAACATCGAAAACTTTCAGAGTGAACAGCAAACCCGCGGCTGCGGTTGGCGAGTCTACTCAGAGCAGTCTGAAAGCGCCGCGGTGGCATACGGCTGCGGTGCTGAGGTCAAGCCTGACCGGCGCGTTGGCTGCACTCCCGCAACCCGCTCGGCCACCCTGTGCGGCCGCCCCGCTTCAGCCACCCCGATCAGCCACCCCGATTGCGCATCCAGTCCGCCGTTCCGAAAAACGACTCCACCAGGCGCGCCGCCAGTGCGGTGTCTACTGCTTGCTCGGTCATGGCCTGCGTCATGCACGCCATCCACTGGTCGCGTTCCTTGATGCCTATGGTGTAAGGCATGTGGCGCGCTCTGAGCATCGGGTGGCCGAAGCGGTCGGTGTAGTACGGCGGGCCGCCCAACCAGCCGCATAAAAACCAGAACAGCTTGTCGCGCGAGCCGTCGAGCGCGCCCGGGTGCAGTGCGCGCAATTCGGCAAAGCCCGGCTCCAGGTCCATCAGGTCATAAAAGCGGTCCACCAGCGTGCGCACGGCGTGTTCGCCGCCGACGCGCTCAAACGGGGTTGGCAATGCCGGGACAGATTCAGGATCAGCATCAGGATCAGGGGCAGCGGCAGACACGGAGGCAGCTTCGGAAATATTCATCCCCACATTGTCGCCAACCACTTTCAACCTTCAGCGGCAGACGGTTGGACGATCAGTCCATCAGTCCATCAGCCCATCAGCCCATCAGCTTGTCTGCGACCACGCCGATGGAAATGGACGCCGCCGTGCCGGGCATGACCTCCAGCAGCAACTGGCGGCGCAGCACCGCTTCGCGCACCGCGGGGTCTGAAGGCACGTCGCCCAAAAACTCCAGCTTCAGCGGCGTGACCGGGTCAATCAGATTCGGTGACACAAATTTATCGATCACCTGCTGCAACTGCCCGCGTATCAAGCGGCCGTCGCCGGAGCGCGTCACCTGGTTCACCACCAGGCGAATGTTGCGCCGTTGCTGCTGTGAGGCCAGCACCTTGACGGTGGCGTAGGCGTCGGTCAGCGAGGTGGGCTCGGGCGTGGTGACGATCAAAACCTCGTCGGCCAGTGACACCGCATACAACACCACGTCAGAAATGCCAGCACCCGTGTCCAGCAAAATTCTGTCAAAACGCGGCGCCAAGGTCTCTACCGTGGCCAGCAACTGATTGCGCACATCGGGGGTCAGGCGCGAATACTCGACCATGCCCGAGCCCGCCAGCACCACTGAAAAGCCGCCCGGCGCGGCCAACACTGCGTCGTCCAGCTCGGCCTTGCCGGTAAATACATCGTGCAGGGTGATCTTGGGTGTGAGGTTGAGCACCACGTCCAGATTGGCCAAGCCCAGGTCGGCGTCCAGCACCAACACGCGCTCGCCACGCGCGCTCAACGCAGCCGCCAGGTTGGCCGACAAAAATGTCTTGCCGACGCCGCCTTTGCCACTGGTCACGGCGGTGATGCGCGCCCGTTTTGCGGTGTGGCGTGCAACACCCTGCTTTGCTGAATCCGCGGCGCCATCGGCCTGCTGATCGACGGCCAGGACATCGGTGTTCGTATCGAGCGATGTCATTCGAAAAGGTCCTGAAACTGGGAAGTGCCAAACAACATGCCTTTTTCTTCAGCACTGACTTGGGAGATGGCCGGCTGTTCCAGGCAGGCTCGATTGCGCCCGCTGGTTTTCGCCAAATAAAGCTGGCGGTCAGCGCGCTCGACCCACAGCGCCGCCGACGAACGCACCCACTGCGGCGCAAACGCCCCGCCCAAACTGATGGTCACCGACACATTCACGCCCGGCGACACCGTCACCGGGTGTTGCTCGACCTTGCGGCGTATGCGCTCGGCCACCGTCTGCCCGAACGCCGCGGGGCAGTTGGGCAAGATGACCGCGAACTCTTCGCCGCCAAAGCGGGCCACGGTGTCCATGGGGCGCACGCATTCAAGCAGCACCTGCGCCACGGCTTTGAGCACCTGGTCGCCGGCGGGATGACCGTAGGTGTCGTTGACTTTCTTGAAGTGATCGACGTCGGCCATGAGCACCAAGGCCGGCTCACCGGCCCGGGCCACGCGGTCGATTTCGCGGGCCAGCGTCAACTCGAACTGGCGGCGGTTGGCCACACCCGTGAGTGCGTCGCGGCTGGACAGCTCGCACAGGCCGTCGATCACCGCCTGCAGCCACGGCGCCGAGCCGACAGTCAGCCCCTCAGGCAAATCATGGCCTGCCAGCTGAAGCAGCTGCAGCGCCGCATTCAGCCGCAGCACGGACTCGGGGTTGGCCGAAGCCGGAGCAACCGAACTGGCTGGGTTGGGGGAGGAGTCGGGCATGGCGGCGGCGAAGTTGACGGCAGAGTTGACCGCGAAGACCTGTGACGAGTCGATTTTAGGTTTGATGCAGGGTGGCCAAGCCCGAAAGCGGCTGCCTTTTCACCGGCAGTTGCGTGGATAAGGCGGACACAAATTAAAAGTGCGCCTCAAGGTTTGCCAATGCCGATCGATAACAAGGCACACAAAGAGCGCCGTTGCGCCGGGAGCCTCCATGAGTTTTGCCTTACGCCGTGAAAGTCACAAGCCCCCCGCAAACTCCGCCGCCACCTCCTCAAGAGCGGCACCAAGCGCGCCTTTGACCGTTGCGGCCAACGGCTCGAACAGCGAATTCAGCTTTGCACCGTCTGACTACGACCGCGTGCGCCGCCTGATTTATGAGCACGCCGGCATCTCGCTGAGCGAAAGCAAGCAGGCCATGGTCTACAGCCGCCTGTCGCGCTTGTTGCGCGACACCGGCCACACCAGCTTCAACAGCTATTTGCAGTGGCTGGAATCCGGCGGCTCGGGCAAAACCGACTCGGAAGGACGCTGGCAGGGCTTTGTGAACGCGCTGACCACCAATCTCACCGCGTTCTTCCGCGAAGAACACCACTTCGATGAGCTGATTCGCGACCTGGCCTCTCTGACTGGCAAGCACGCGCGCCAGCCGCTGCGCATCTGGTGCAGCGCGGCGTCCACCGGCGAGGAACCGTATTCCATCGCAATGACGGTGAACGAGGCCCTCGGCGACAACGCTGCCGTCAGCGTGTTGGCCACCGACATCGACACCAATGTGCTGACCACGGCGCAGCGCGGCGTGTACAGCATTCAGGCGCGCGGCCTGTCCACGCAACGCTTGCAACGCCACTTTTTGAAGGGCAAAGGCGACAACGCTGCTTTCATTCGCATCAAGCCGGAGCTGGCGCGCAACGTGGAGTTTCGAACCACCAACCTCATCCATTCGCAGTGGAATCTGGGCGATCCGTTCGACATCGTTTTTTGCCGCAACGTGATGATCTATTTCGATGCCGCCACGCAGCTCACGGTGTTGGAGCGCATGCACAGGGTGATGAAGCCGCACAGCTTGCTTTACGTCGGTCACTCCGAAAGCTTCAGCGATGCAAAGCACCTTTTCCGCCTGCGCGGAAAAACGATCTACCAACGCGTCTGAGCGCTGCTCCATGCTGGCATCTCCATCTTCCTCTGCACACGCGGTCGGTGCGACCCACGGCGCTGGTGCTCGTTACGCACCGGCTGCGCTCGGGGCGCTTGGGGCACCCGGCACGCCCGGCACCCGCCTGCACGCCCTGAAAGCCCAGGCACGCCAACCCGGTGAAGCCTCGTTTTTTTACTTCAACGCGCAATTTGGCAGCGACGCCGTGAAGCTGTTGCCCGGCGAGTACTTCGTGCACCACGAAGACATGCTGCTGCTGACCACACTCGGCTCGTGCATCGCGGTTTGCCTGTGGGACCGCAGGGCGAATGTGGGCGGAATGAACCATTTCATGCTGCCCGACAGCTCATCGGACTCGGGCCGATACGGGCCTTACGCCATGGAAGTTCTGATCAACGCCTTGATGAAAAAAGGCGCACAGCGCATGACCCTGGAAGCCAAGGTGTTTGGCGGTGCGCATGTGCTGAACACCGTCGCATCAGAAAGCATGAAAGTGGGCCAGCGCAACACTGAATTTGCGTTGAACTATCTGGCCACCGAGCGCATACCGGTGGTGGTCAAAGACGTTGAAGGCGAATGCCCACGCACCGTTTGCTTTTTGCCGCGCAGCGGCAAAGCCATGCTCAAACGCCTGACCAGCAGCAGCGCGCTGGCACTCGAAGCGCAAACCCGCGAAGACGCGATGCGCAAACTTTCCAAACGCTCAGACACGGGCCTGGTCGCAGGTTCTGTCGACTTGTTCTAGGACTTTTCATTGAGCTCCATGATGCAAACACCGACAAAAAAAACCAGCGTTCTGGTGATCGATGACTCTGCCCTGGTGCGCAGCATCCTCACGGCCATCATCGACAGCCAAAGCGACATGCACTGCGTGGGCGCGGCGGGCGATCCGCTGATTGCCCGCGAGATGATTCGCAACCTCAACCCGGATGTGCTGACGCTTGACATCGAGATGCCCAACATGGACGGCATCGAGTTTTTGGGCCGTCTGATGCGTCTGCGTCCCATGCCGGTGGTGATGGTGTCCACCCTGACCGAACGCAACGCCGACGCCACCCTGCGCGCGCTTGAACTGGGCGCGGTGGACTTTGTGGCCAAACCGAAAATCGGCATCTCCGACGGCTTGAAAAGCCTGGCCCAGGACATCACCGACAAAGTGCGCATCGCCGCCCGGTCAACCGTGCGACGCGCCCCGCCCGCTGCGGTGGCGGCTGTCCACGACACCGTCATATCGAGCACGTCCCACGCGCCGACGTCCGCACACAGCGCAGCGTCGAAGCCCACACACGCCGGAACACCGGGCAGCGCATCGACGCCGATGCACCGCCTGTCTACCGAAAAGATCGTCTTCATTGGCGCCTCGACCGGCGGCACCGAGGCCACCCGCGAAGTGCTGATGCAGTTGCCGCACGACTTCCCCGCAGTGATGATCACGCAGCACATGCCGCCCGGCTTCACCCGCAGCTACGCCGCCCGTTTGAACAGCCTTTGCCAAATCAGCGTGGCCGAGGCGGTGCACGGCGAACGGGTGCTGCCCGGGCACGCCTACATTGCGCCCGGTGGCACGCACCTCAGCGTGGCGCGCAGCGGCGCCAACTACATCGCCCATGTCCATGCAGGTGAGCCCGTCAACCGGCACATGCCGTCGGTGGAAGTGCTGTTCAATTCGGCCGCCCAAGTGCTGGGCCCCAACGCCTTGGCAGTGATGCTCACCGGCATGGGCGCCGACGGTGCCAAAGCCATGCGCACCATGCGCGACGCCGGCAGCTTCAACCTGGTGCAAGACGAAAAAAGCTGCGTGGTGTTCGGCATGCCACGCGAAGCCATTGCGGCTGGCGCCGCCAACGAAGTGCTGCCGCTGTCGCAAATTGCGGCTCGCCTGATTGCAGCGCTGCGCAGCCAGGGTGCCACCACCAGCCGGGTTTGAACCCGACGCACCCGGCGCAGCCGGGTTTGAAGCCGACGCGCCCGGCGCAGCCGGGTTTGAAGCCGACGCACCCGGCGCAGCCGGGTTTTAAGCCGACGCGCCCGGCGCAGCCGGGCGCTGCAGACACCGCCTGCCGGGTCTCAAAACCCGGCGGATGCGGCCGGTTTACTCGTGGGCCAGCTGAATCACCAACTTGCCAAAGTTTCTGCCCTGCAACAAGCCAATGAAAGCTTCTGGCGCGTTCTCCAAGCCGAACACGATGTCTTCTTTGACCTTGATCTTGTGCTGGAGCACCCAAGTGCCCATGGCATCGGCAAACTCATTCCAACGCGGGCCGTAGTCGTCGAACACGATGAAGCCTTGCATCTTCACGCGCTTGCGCAGCAGCGTTCCCAGAAGCTGGCCGAGTCGGTCAGCGCCCGAATGTGAAAGCGCATCCGAAGCGGCGTGGTCGACCTGGTTGTACTGGGCGATCAATCCGCACACCGGAACGCGCGCTTTGGCGTTGAGCAGCGGAAGCACCGCGTCAAACACCGCCCCGCCGACGTTTTCAAAGTAAACATCGATGCCTTTTGGGCATGCGGCGGCCAATTGGCCGGGCAGGTCGTCGGTCTGGTGATCGACACAAAAGTCGAAGCCCAATTCGTCGATCACGTAGCGACATTTGGCGGCGCCGCCGGCAATGCCGACGACGTTGCAGCCCAGCAGCTTGGCGATCTGGCCCACCACCGAGCCCACCGCGCCGCTGGCAGCGGCCACCACCACGGTTTCACCGGCAACCGGCCGGCCGATGTCCAGCAAGCCCATGTAGGCGGTGAAGCCCGGCATGCCCA
>JBBRGA010000151.1:0-7981 GCA_038241115.1 Burkholderiales bacterium
AGCCAAGGGCTGCGTCATCAAGGGGGTCGTCGGCGGATTCATCAGCGGATTCAGCGGCGCCATGCACGGTGTTACTTGAGCGGGCAACGGCGAGTTCATGAACAGAGTCTGACGCACCCTCAAGCGAGTGCGCGTCAGACGCCGCCCGAACTCGGCGTCAGCTCAAACGCCGAGCAGCTCCACGTCGAACATCAGAGTGGCGTTGCCAGGAATCACGCCACCGGCGCCGCGTGCGCCGTAGCCGAGTTCCGGCGGAATCACCAAGGTGCGCGCGCCGCCCACCTTCATTCCCTGCACGCCTTCGTCCCACCCTTTGATGACCTGGCCCGCGCCCAGGCCGAAGCTGAAGGGGTCGCCGCGGTCTTTGCTGCTGTCGAACTTGGCGCCTTTGACGCCGTCGTTGTACAGCCAGCCGGTGTAGTGAACCTTGACGTGCTGGCCAGCCTGGGCCTCGGCGCCAGTGCCCACGGCGGTGTCTTCGTATTGCAAACCTGAAGGTGTGGTGTTCATGGTGGTGGTGGAAATAAATGAAGCTGCCGATGATGCCATTGGCGCGCCTGGTTTCAAGGGCGCTCTGTCAGGCTCGCTGCCTTGAAGAGGGACCGCAGCCGACGCGCGCCGCCGACGCATCAGCAAATAGGCGGCAGGGATCACAAACATCGACAACAGAGGCGCTGTGATCATGCCGCCGACCATCGGGGCTGCAATGCGCTGCATCACCTCGCTGCCTGTGCCGCTGCCCCACATGATGGGCAGCAGACCGGCGAGGATCACCGCCACCGTCATCGCCGTGGGGCGCACCCTCAGCACGGCGCCTTCGCGGATGGCGTCGAGCAGGTCTTCGGTGCTGGTTTTGCCCTGTGCGATGCGCTCGTTCCATGCTGTCTTCAGGTAGAGCAACATGATCACGCCGAACTCTGCGGACACGCCTGCCAGCGCAATGAAGCCCACCGCGCCGGCCACCGACAGGTTGTAGCTCAGCAGGTACAGCAGCCAGATGCCGCCGACCAGTGCGAACGGCAGCGCGGCCATGATGAGCAAGGCCTCGTCGAAGGCAGCAAACGTCAAATACAGCAGCACGAAGATGATCAGCAGCGTGAACGGCACCACCACCTTCAACTTCGCCGTGGCGCGCTCCAGAAACTCGAACTGACCCGACCAACTGATCGAGTAGCCCGGTGGCAGCGTGACGTCCTTTGCCACTGCGCGCTGCATGTCCTGCACCGCGCCGAGCAGGTCACGCCCGCGGATGTCCACGTACACCCAACCCGACAGTCGCGCGTTCTCGCTGCGCAGCATCGGCGGCCCATCAGTGACGCGGATGTCGGCCACATCGGACAGCAACAGCCGTGCACCGCGCTCGTTGACGATGGGCAAGCTGCGCAGCTTTTCCAGTGAATCGCGCATCTCCCGCGGATACCTCACGCTGATCGGGAAGCGCTGCAAGCCTTCCACGGTTTCGCCGACGTTCTCGCCACCCACCGCCGACGTGATGACCGACTGCACGTCGGCGATGTTCATGCCGAAGCGCGCCGCGTCGTCGCGGCGGATGTTCACGTCCACGTAGCGCCCGCCGGTCAGCCGCTCGGCCAGCGCGCTGCTGACGCCGGGCACGTCCTTCAAAGCTTTTTCGATCTCGGCGGTGACGCGGTCGATGACGGCCAAGTCAGCACCCGCCACTTTGACGCCCACCGGGCTCTTGATGCCAGTGGCCAGCATGTCGATGCGGTTGCGAATAGGTGGCACCCAGATGTTGGCGAGGCCCGGCACCTTGACGATGCGGTCAAGCTCATCGACGAGCTTGTCCTGCGTCATGCCAGCGCGCCATTCACTTTTCGGCTTGAACTGGATGGTGGTTTCGAACATCTCCATCGGCGCCGGATCGGTGGCGGTCTCGGCGCGGCCGGCCTTGCCGTACACGCTGAGCACTTCGGGCACGGTTTTGATCAGGCGATCGGTTTGCTGCAACAGCTCGGCCGCCTTGCCCACCGACAGCCCGGGCAAGGCAGAAGGCATGTACAGCAGGTCGCCCTCGTCGAGCCGGGGCATGAACTCGCTGCCGATGTGCTGGAGCGGCCACAGGCTCAAGACCAGCAGCACGGCGGCGACCACGAGCGTGATCTTCGGTGCGCGCAGCACGAGGTTCAGCAGCGGCCGGTAGATCGCGATCAGCAGGCGGTTCAGCGGGTTGCTGTTTTCGGCCGGGATGCGCCCGCGAATCAGGTAGCCCATCAACACCGGGATCAACGTCACCGACAAGCCGGCGGCCGCAGCCATTGCATAGGTCTTGGTGAACGCGAGCGGTGCGAACAGTCGGCCCTCTTGCGCCTCCAGCGTGAACACCGGAATGAACGACAGCGTGATGATGAGCAGCGAGAAAAACAGCGCCGGCCCGACCTCGGCCGCCGCGTCGCCAATGACGCGCCAACGCGCTTCTCCCTCGAGTTTTTGGCCAGGGTGATCGTGGTCCCAATGCTCGAGATGCTTGTGGGCGTTTTCGATCATCACCACCGCCGCATCGACCATCGCCCCGATGGCGATGGCAATGCCGCCCAGCGACATGATGTTGGCATTCACGCCCTGGTAGTGCATGACGATGAAGGCGGCCAGGATGCCGAGCGGCAGCGAGATGATGGCAACCAGCGCCGAGCGAAGGTGGAACAGAAAGATGAAGCACACCACGGCCACGACCAGAAACTCCTCAGCCAGCTTGAAGCTCAGGTTCTCCACAGCGCGCTCAATCAGGCTTGAGCGGTCGTAGACCGGCACGATCTCCACCCCTTTAGGCAGGCTGGCCTGCAACGACGCCAGCTTCGCCTTGACGGCAGTGATCGTCTCCAGCGCGTTCTTGCCGGAGCGCATCACGATCACGCCTCCGGTGGCTTCGCCTTCGCCGTCGAGTTCGCCAATGCCGCGCCGCATCTCCGGGCCGATCTGGATGCGCGCCACATCGCCGAGGCGCACTGACACGCCGGACGGCGTCGTCATCAGCGGCACCTTGCGGAAGTCGTCCAGCCCCTGCAGGTAGCCCGACGCCCGCACCACGTATTCGGCCTCGCCCAGTTCCAGCACCGAGCCACCAGCTTCCTGGTTCGCCTTCTGCAAGGCCTCGACCACCTTGGTGTGCGGGATGCCGTAGGCGGCGAGCTTGTCGGGGTCGAGCACGACCTGGTACTGGCGCACCATGCCGCCGACCGAGGCGACTTCGGCCACGTTCGGCACCGTTTTCAGCTCGTACTTCAGAAACCAGTCCTGCAAGGCACGCAGTTGCCCCGCGTCCTGCGTGCCGCCTTTATCGACCAGCGCGTACTGGTAGATCCAGCCGACGCCGGTGGCGTCCGGCCCGAGCGTCGCCTTCGCTGCAGCGGGCAGGCGACCTTGCACCTGATTCAGATACTCCAGCACGCGCGAACGCGCCCAGTACAGGTCGGTGCCGTCCTCGAACAGCACGTAGACGAACGAATCGCCAAAAAACGAATAGCCGCGCACCGTCTTCGCACCCGGCACCGACAACATCGTGGTGGTCAGCGGGTAGGTCACCTGGTTCTCGACGATGCGCGGCGCCTGGCCAGGCCAGGTGGTGCGGATGATGACCTGCACGTCCGACAAATCGGGCAGCGCGTCCAGCGGTGTGCGCTGCAGCGAATAAACGCCCCAGACGGCAACCACCAACGTCGCCAGCAAAACCAGGAAGCGGTTGACGATGGACCACCGAATCAGCTTCGCGATCATGGTTTGCTCGCGGCTGAAGCAGCGGCCCGCGGGGTCTTAGTCTCAGGCGGCAGCGGCGACACGCGGGTGAGTTGTGGTGCCCCCTCCTTGGGCATGTAGAACTCAAAGTCCACACGGTCACCCACCGCCACCCCACGCGGTGCCCCGCCTTGGGGCAGCTTGAAGTCCATGGTCATCTCCGGCCACTTCAGCGAAGCGATCGGGCCGTGCGACAAGGTGATCTCATCGCGCCCGATCGCCTCGACCCGGGCCTGTCCATCGTGACGCTGTGACGTGCTCTCAGACGGCGGCTTCGGCACCCCATTCAACCGCGACTCGACACCCTTCAGGCTGGCCTCTGAGTCGATCAAGAACTGCGACGACACCACCACGCGCTCACCGAGTTTCAGGCCGCGCTTGATTTCGGTTTGCCCGGCCCCCTCAATCCCCACCTCGACGTCGACAGGCCGGAACCCGCCGCCTGGCTCAGCCACCATCACCACCGTGCGCTGGCCGGTCTGGATCACCGCCTCGGTCGGGATCAGCAGCGACTTCGCTGCGCGCGGGTCGGTGAACTGCATTTGCACGAACATGCCGGGCACCAGACGCAAACCGGGGTTTGCCAGCTCCAAGCGCGCCTTCAAGGTTCGCGTCGACGCATTCACGTCGGGCAGCAGTGCCTGCACCTTGCCTTCAAAAGTCACGCCAGGAACGGCCGGGCTCTTGGCCTGCACCTTGGCGCCAGGCCGCACCAGCGTCGCCTGACTTTCAGGCACCTCGGCGTTCGCCCACACGGTTGACAGGCCGTTGATGCGAAACAGCGTCGCCCCTGCCATCACCGTCATGCCGTCGCGCACCATCAGCTCGACCACCACGCCGTTGATCGGCGCGGTCAGCGTGATGCGCGGCTGCGTGCGCCCGCTGCTCTCGACCAGCGCCATCTGCGCCTCGCTCATGCCGACCTGGCGCATGCGCTGGCGCGCGCCGTCGACCAGCGACGCCAGCTCAGTGCCCTGCATGCGGCGCACCGACAAGAATTCTTCTTGGGCCGCAATCCAGTCGGGCACATACAGGTCGGCCAATGGCTGGCCCTGGCGCACCGCATCCAGGGTGGCGCGCACGTAGAGCTTTTCCACAAAGCCGGTGGCGCGCGCCTGCACAACCGCCTGGTCGCGTTCGTTGAAGGCAATGCTGCCCACGGCTGAAACCTGCGGCGACAGCGTGCCCTCGGTGACCTCGGCCGTGCGCACACCCAGGTTCTGCTGGATGCGCGGGCTCACCGTGACCTGGCTGTTGTCCCCCGCATCTGCGGCTGCATACACAGGCACCAGCATCATGTCCATGAAGGGCGACTTGGCCGGCTTGTCGAACTTGTTGCCCGGCACCATGGGGTCGTGGTAGTACAAAACCTTGGCGCCGGTGTTCGGGTCGACGTCACCCGCCTTGATGCCGGACTGAATGTGCCGGCGCGTGGCGGCTTCGCCTTCGGCGATGCTTTGCGGCAGCTTGCTGACCGCTGTGGTGGGGCCGCTGATGGGGCCGCTGGTGGGACCGGAAATTGCGTCCGATGACCCCATGGCGGCGGCAGCGGCGCTCATGTCCATGCCGCGCTGCATGCCGAACATGTACAGGCCGTAGCTGCCTGCGACCAATGCAGTCAGAGTGCCGATGGCCACCAGGGCGATCACAAGGGTTTTTGATTTCATGGCGGACTCCGAAGGTTCAAGGACGTACCGAAGCCGTGGCCTCATAGCGCGTCGGTAAAAGGTAGTTGAGCTGGGCCCACAAGCGTGCGGCGTCCATTTCCAGGCGCAACCGGTCCAGGCGTGTGTCGATGTCTGCGCGGCGCGCTTCGAGCACGGCCGCCAGCGGGCCACTGGCGCCTCGGTAGGCGGCAAGCGAAGCGCGGGTGCGCTCGGCGGCCAGTGGCAACAGCGAGGCGTCATAGCGCACCAACCGGTCGCGGTTGCTGCGCCATTCCTGCAGCATGGCGCGCGCTTCGGCCACTTGCGCGCGTGTCGCTTCTTCGCGCTCCGCCTTCAGCTGTTCCACCACCGAAAGCTTGGCTGCCAGTTCGCGGTCCTGGCGGTTTTTTGGGTCCCACTGCAAGGGCACTGACAGGTTCACCGACACCATGTTGGAGTACCCCCCGCCGCGCTGGCTGTAGGTCAGCTCCACGCTGAAATCGGTTTTTTGGTTGGCGCGCGCAAGCTCGGCATCGGCCTGCGCCATCGCCTCTTGCCGCACGAGCACGTCGATTTGCGGGTGGTGCGCCAACTGCGCCTCGAGCTCATCGGCATTCAGCCGCACGGCGTCGAGTGCGGGTGGCGGTGCCAGCGTCTCGGTCGCCGCCGCACCGACCCAGCGGATCAGCACGGTGGTCGCGGTGGCGACCAGGCGTTCGGCCTGCGCTATGCGGTCATCGATTTGCGCCACGCTGGAGCGCGCCGCAAACACATCGGCCTGCGAACCGCGCCCGCTTCGGTAGGCGCTGTCTGCGGCGTCGATCTGCAAGCGCGCTTCGTCTCGCTGCGTCAGCAGAACCTCGCGCATGCGCTCTTGGTAGTGGCGCTCCAGCCAGGCCGCGGCGGTGTTGCGCTGCAGGTTGGTCAGCGCCAGTTCGCGGCTCGCTTCTGCCAGCTCGGCCTCGCGCTCGAACCTGGCGGAGCGCGCCTTGAGCTTGCCGTCGCGCGTCAGCTCCTGCGACACGCCGACCGACAGCATCGTGAAGTTGTCGCGCACCAAGCTGAAGCGATCGGGGCCGTTGACAGGCAGGCTGTTCAGGCCCGCCTTCAGCACCGGGTCGGGGCGT
Organism: Burkholderiales bacterium; assembly: GCA_038241115.1. Lineage (GTDB taxonomy): Bacteria > Pseudomonadota > Gammaproteobacteria > Burkholderiales > Burkholderiaceae_C > JANYJJ01. The sequence goes on from JBBRGA010000151.1 coordinate 6,524, forward strand.
TGCCCTGCCGCCAGCGCCATGTCACGCGCAGCACCTGCGGCGGCGTCTTGTGCCGGTAATTGACGCGAGCGCTGCTGCGCCAGGCGCAGAGCTTCGTCGAGCGTCAGCGGGGCGGCAGTCGCGTGCAGCGAGCCTAGGCCCAGCAGCACGGCAAGTCCACCACGGCAGAGCGTGGCTGCAAGCGGCGCGGGATGTTTGCGGGGGGGACGAGCGTTGGGCTGCGACATGAGATCTCCTGACGAACTACAAGGCACCAATGACAAAGTACCGATGACAAAGTACCGATGACAAGGTACCCATGACAAAGTCGAAGTTCGGCCCGACATGCCGGTTGAAAAAATCACAAACCGAACAAGCAGGCGCGACCTCGTGCGCGGCAGGCCAGCGTCAACTTGAACGTCCGGCCGGCAGCACGCAGCGTCAGGATTTCAGAGGCGGAAAACGCAGTGCAGGATGGCGTGCGGCGGCTCGGGTGCCGGGTCCAGACGCCCATCACGGGCATGGGCACGGGCATGGGCGTGGGCCGACGAAGTTCGGCCTGAACCTAGCGAATGCTGCGGTTCGAGAGGCAGTGAATACAGGAGCACCGGGATGCCCGGACCCACCGTTGGCGCCGCCGCCGTGTCAGCGCTTTGCTGCCCTTGGCGGCAGTGTTCGACGCACAGATTCGGCAGCTCAGCGTCCATTTCCTCGCAGCCCGGCGGCATGGCCGCAGTTTGGGTTGTCAATTTGGCAGTGGAGTCGGTGCCCGCAGACGCGTTGGCCACCAGCACCATTTCCTTCAAACCCGGGCACGCGTAACTGGCCACCGCGAATTGCGCAAACAGCAGCACGCCGATCAGCATGCGGCTGATTGCTTTGGCAAAAGTGCGGCTCGGGTTCATCGTTTCATTGTAGGTTTCCCGGCCTGCCGGGTTGTGCGGTGGCATGCCCCGCATGCAGGTCGCGCCAAGTGTTGACTGCCGCGCCGAGCATGTCGGCCAGCGCTGCAACTTCATGCGCAATGCCCAACATTCTCAACGCGCCGCTCACCGCGTTGCTGCCCGCCTCAAGCGGCGTTGCGCCGGTACTTTTGGACAACTTTTCGCCGCGCGCGTTCAGTACCAACGGCGTATGCAAATAAAGCGGCGTTGGCAGGCCCAGCTGGTGTTGCAAATGAATTTGCCGTGGCGTGTTGTCGGCCAGGTCTTCGCCGCGCACCACGTGGGTGATGCCCTGCGCCGCGTCGTCCACCACCACCGCCATTTGATAGGCCCACAACCCATCCGCGCGCTTCAAAACAAAGTCGCCGATCGTGGCGCTGACGTCCTGGGTTTGCCGGCCGAGGCGGCGGTCGGACCATGTCAACAGCAGCGGCCTGTCTGGCGTGTGTGGCGTGTCTGGCGTGTCTGGGGTGCTGCAGCGCAGTCGCCAGGCTGGCGCCGGGCCCGCTCGCCGGGCTTGTCGGCAGGTGCCGGG
>JBBRGA010000152.1:0-7948 GCA_038241115.1 Burkholderiales bacterium
GGCTTTGGGTTGCATTTCCAACAACTCGTCGGAATGTATCGGGCCGGTGACCTCGCCGCTGACGATCACATGCCCGGCTTTGACTTTTCCAGTGACGCGCGCTTTTTCGCTGACGACGAGGATGTTGCGATCGGTGCTCGCAGCCATCACCTCACCAATCACTTCACCATCGATACGCAAACCGCCGACAAACCGAATCTCTCCCTTGAACACCGTTCCCTCACCGATCAGAGTTTGAATAAGTGGTAATTTCTTTTTACCGAACATGAAAGGATTCCAGGAAATTTTTAAGTTCAGTTTTAAGTCGCGGCCTTAAACGAACCGTCAGGCTCATAACTCGACCGACTCTGAGGTCTTGGTTGCGCCGCTTACGTCGGTCACTTCGAAAAATACCCGTTTTACCACGGCGGCAGCCGGATGCTCGGCAACCCCTTCCAAGCGTAGGCTTTGCTTGAGCATGATGTTTTGCGCCGCTCCGCCATCAACCTCCGACCAAGCCTTGCCGTCCAGCGTGCCCGCTATCGTGACCTCAAAGCGCCCTTGAAACTCGGGTTGCGTCTTGCCCGTTTGCATCAAGAGCAGCAGATATTTGACTCGACCGGCAACTGCAATCTAGGCTTGAAAACCGCGCACAACGAAACCTTCTGTGGCGCTGCTGGGCAGCAAACGCTCAAAAAAAACAAGATCGTTTTTTGAGCGCCAAATTTTCGGTTTCGGTTTGCCACAGCTGTTGCGCCAATTGTTCTTGCGCGACTTTTTCGGCTTGCAGCAAACCTTCGGAAGTGTTGGCCACCGACAAAGCCTTCTCTCGCTCGCTATTCAGTGCTGCTACGTCGTGTTCTTGCCAAATTCGAAGGCTCACAAACCGACCGCCGCAGAAAGTTCCAACACCAGTGCAGCTGTAATCCACCGCAGCGGCCAAAGCAGATAACTGCGAACAATCATTCGCGGTGCGCAAACAGACAAACGACGCCGCAGCAGTTTTCAGCGCATCTGGGGTTCCTGAATCACGAACATCAGAGCAGACATCTCAAAAAAAAAGCCGCTGCATGCGGCTTTTTCGAGAGCGCAGCCGATCAACGTTTGCTGAACTGCTTGCGGCGACGTGCACCGTGGAAACCAACTTTCTTACGCTCCACTTCACGTGCATCCCGTGTCACGAAGCCAGCGTGTTTCAGGGCTGGTTTCAGCGCCTCGTCGTAGTCGATCAGGGCCCGTGTGATGCCGTGACGGACCGCGCCGGCTTGACCAGACTCGCCACCACCGTGCACGTTCACTTTGATGTCGAACGAAGCGTCATTCGCAGTCAGCATCAACGGCTGCTTCACAACCATGATGGAAGTTTGCCGGCCAAAATATTGCTCAACCGATTTGCCGTTCACGAGAATTTGACCCGTGCCTTTTTTCATGAACACCCGTGCCACCGAAGACTTGCGGCGGCCAGTTCCGTAATTCCAATTTCCGATCATCGCGTTTCCTTAGATGTCCAGCACTTTGGGCTGCTGGGCAGTGTGCGGATGCGTGGCACCGGCGTACACCTTCAGCTTCTTGATCATCGCGTAGCCCAAAGGACCCTTAGGCAGCATGCCCTTGACGGCTTTTTCTAACGCGCGCGTAGGGTGCTTGGCCTGCATGTCTTTGAACTTCGTGGCATGGATGCCGCCGGGGTAGCCTGAATGACGGTAGTACACCTTGTCATTGGCCTTGTTGCCGGTCACACGAATTTTGTCTGAGTTGACGATGACGATGAAGTCGCCGGTGTCGACGTGAGGCGTGTAAATGGCTTTATGTTTGCCGCGCAAGCGGAGAGCGACTTCACTGGCCACCCGTCCGAGAACCTTATCGGTTGCGTCAATCACAAACCACTCATGCGTCACTTCGGCCGGTTTGGCGCTGAAGGTTTTCATGTTGAACTTTGAGTAGGTTGATCGAGCTCTGGTTTGTCAACAACGACATCGGGCCTGGCACCGCTTCTTGAGTTGGCGGCCTCAGGTCGAAATATCGAAGCGCTGTCGAAAGCTTTGTGATTGCATCGTCACCGATGCTGCCCGCAAAACTTCTGGCCCGCAGAGCTACATTCGGGACAGCTTCTGATTATAGCCAGCTTTGCTGGCGGCTCCAAGCACTGCTGACCGTGGGCAAGGTGTGGGTGCAGCGTTCTCTCGATTGCCATAGACTAGGGTTAACCCGCAACTAAGGATCACACACCATGGGAGTCATCGCTGAATTCATAAGGGCCCCAATGTCCAATGAAAACTTACCGCCGCCATCTTCCGAAGGGACAGGCGCGCCGGGCAATATCGAACCGGCCCGACCCGAGCACTCGCCCAAGGCTTCACACAAGTGGGCCTGGGTTCCGATCAGATCGCTTGGGCCTCGGCAGCGCTCACGAATCACAACGCATTTGCTCGCCCTGAACCCAACCGACCGTTATCTGCGCTTTGGCTATCCTGCCACTGACGCGCAGCTCTCTAAATACGTCGATCTTCTGGACTTCGAACGCGACGAGATTTTTGGCATCTTTAACCGTCGGCTAGAGCTGATCGCAATGGCTCATTTGGCTTACGCGGTCACCAACAAAGCGGCGTACTCAGCAGAGATGGCCGAATTCGGCGTGTCGGTGCTTTCCACGGCGCGAGGCCGTGGTTATGGCGCTCGCCTGTTCGACCACGCCACTTTGCACGCGCGCAACCGCAACGTCAAAACCTTGTTTATCCACGCGCTGAGCGAAAACGTGGCCATGCTGCGTATAGCCCGACGCGCCGGCGCGCTTGTCGAGCGCGACGGTTCGGAATCCGAAGCTTGGCTGAAGCTGCCACCCGACACCATCGCAACGCAGCTCGAAGCGGCTGTCGAGCGTCAAGCCGCTGAGTTGGACTACCAATTCAAAGCTCAAACCCAAAGGGTGCATGAGCTGTTTGATGTGATGGCCGGTCTGAAGTCGCATTTCATCAACAAGGGTCCCACTGATAAGCCCTAGGAGCGTGGGCGGCAGAAGGAGCGGCGGCTGCAAGGCAGCCGCAGCGGTCCATTTTTGGCTACGCCGCTCTTCGAGAACACCGGCTTTTTGTCCCATAGCTACGGCTATGGGCCTGCAAACCCGGCAAAAACTGTCCTCGCTGGGGCCACCTTTCGCTTCGCCGCCTTCTGCCGCCCACCCTCCTAGGGCGCGCTCAGCGTTCGCAAAAACGCGGCCAGATCGGCCACCTGTTGCTGCGTCAGTTTCAACGGTCGCAGCACCTGCGCGCCGTCTGCGTGCAGGCGGGTCGGGTCGAGCTCGGAGTAATGGCGCACCACGTCTTCCATCGTGGCGGCGCTGGCATCGTGAAAGTAAGGCGCGGTGGTGCGCAAGCCGCGCAGGCTGGGCACTCTGAATTCGCCGTAGTGGCGTGGCTCTTGAGTGACGTGCTTCGTGGCCACGGCGTCATCCGGCTCGGCGTCGGAGTAGCCACCCAGGCGGTTGAACGGGCTGGACCGCAGTTTTTGCAAGCCGCCCCAACGCCCGGGATCGGCGCCTGATTTCGTGAAGAAGGGGCGGCCGATGTCGGCGAACTCGTCGTTGGTGAAGGCCGGTCCGCTGTGACATAAAACGCAGCGCCCGTTGCCGACAAACAACTTCAGGCCGCGTTGTGCGTCTTGCGAATACCGCGCCGCGGAGACCGTGTCGTTGCGCGAAAGTGCATCGGCGAAGTCGTCAAAAGGCGTGCGCGGCGACACCAGCGTTGCTTGGTAGGCGGCCAGCGCTTTGGCAGTGTTGATGAGCAGCCATGCGTCCGCTTTGGGCGGGCCAAAGACGCTGCGATATTTGAATCCCAAGCTGCGGTCTCGCTGCAGCAGCGCCTGCACTGTTTGTGGTGTGGCGGCCATCTCATGCGGCGCCGTCAACGGTGCCAGTGACGCGGCCCACAGCGAATCGGTGGCGCCGTCCCAGCCCAGCCAACGTCGCTGCGCGGCGTCTAAAAGGCTGGGCGTATTGCGGTCGTGGCGGCCTGATTTTTTGCCGTCCTGAAAGCTGCGCTGCGGGTCGTGGCAGCTCGCGCAAGACAGCTTTTTTTTGGCGGACAAAGATTTGCTGTTGAACAGCAAGCGGCCCAGCTCGATGGCTTCAGGCTGGCCGTCAACCCGGTTGCTCGCATCGAAGCTTTTTGCCATTGGCCACGGGCCGTGAAGTGCGATGCGAGCGCGTTCCGCTGCGTTGAAATCGACCGCCGCGGGTTCCGCCTGCGCGGATGACGTTGTCCACAACGTCAGCGACAACGTCAGTAACAACATCATCGACAACGACAGCCGCAAAGCACGCCAAGAAGCCAGCACTTCGTGCTTCAAGGCAGCATCACCGTGTCAGTGATTCTTTCCGCGCGACCTAGAAGCTGCACGTCCAGCCGCAACTCCCATCGCCCAGGCATGTGAAACATCAGGCCTTCTGCGGTCCAGCGGCCGTCTTTTGCGTCACCCACACGCTTGATGCTGGGCCGGTAATTCATGCCGTGTTGGTGCTCGGGCATGGTCGCGTCCACGCGCGTGAGGACGGCCTCAGCGGGGCAGAGTTGCACCTCGACGGCGAAGAATTTTCCGGCTGCGATGGGCGGCTGTGTCACTTTCCAAACCGCCTGCACGGCAGCTTTTTGCAACGCTGATGCAGATGCAGATGCAGATGCAGAGATTGGGCAACTTGAGGCGGGTATGGCTGCGCATGTCAAAAGCAACATCGACAGGCGGGCCAGCAGCTTCATGGACGTTTCAGCATTTGGCCAAACAACGCGTCGCCATTTTTGTAGGCGATGCGCTCGGCCACTTCAAGCGGCAAATCGGCCAGCCATTGGCGCGACCAGTTGGCGTGTTCGCCCACAAAGTACCAGCGCTCGGGCGTGAATGTGTCGGTGCCAACCATGAAGCGGTCTGGAAATTCCAGAAAGGCGGCGCGCCATGCGGGGTCGACTTTGCCGTTGACGGCGTGGTCGCTGCGAAACGCCAAGTCGCACCACAGGTTCTTGTGCTTTCGCAACATCTCGCGGACTTTGTCGGGCGCGTCGAAGCCAGAGTGCGCCCACAAAATTCGCGCGTTCGGGTCTTGCTTGAACTGACGCTCGATCGCGTCGGCGTCCGAGTGCGAATGCAGGAACAGTTTGTTCTCACGCGCCAGTTCCACCACACGTTTCATGACGGGCAGGTCGGCGTCGGCCCCGTAGACGTGGTACTCGCCCAGCGCCACATATCGGAATGTCTTCAGGCGCGTTTCAAGGTAAGCGACGACGCTCGGGTCTCGCAGCCAGGTGCTCAATTCGCCGCGGGTTCGGTAGGGCCGAAGCACCGGAATCACCAAGTCAGGCGCTTCGGTATACAGCTGTTGCGTGCCTTCGTCGCTGCTGCTCGACACCATGGCCGCTTTCAAACCGGCCTTGCGCAAAATGGCAATCGCAGCCTTTGGTGGCAACTGCTTCCAGGCGTCGTGGCTGTAGTGCAAGTGCGAATCAAAAATAGGCAAGGGCGCCGAGTACGAGTTCAGTGAAAGTGTGAGCGAGCCAAAGGCAATGGCCGCTCTTATGCAGAAATCCACACCGTTCGCCCTGAGGTGGCTTTTCCGAACGTCCCGAGGTGTTGAAGGAAGAGTTCGCGCAGGACTTCGATACCTCAGCCCGAACGGAGTTTTTTCTGTATTCGATGTTTTCATATGCAGATCAGGCCCCAATCCAAACCCGAATCCAAACCCAATTCCTTAAGCGTCGAACAAGTCTTGCTGCGCCGATTCATGCGTTGATTCATGCGCCGATTCATGCGCTGATTTACGCGCCGATGCGGGAGCCGAGTTTTTCACAGCCTTGCGCTTGCCGACTGTTGGCGTCAAACCGCTTTTTCGAGAGCCGTGTTTTTGCTGCACTTCGTCGGCTTGCGCCTTGGCTTCAGGCGTGGCGCGCAGGCCGTACATGCGGTCCTTGGCGTGCTTCATGGCAGCACGCTCGTCAACAATGGGTGCCGGGTAGGCGTCGGTGCCGAATTCGGGGATCCAGCGGCGCACAAATTCGCCGCTCGGGTCTTGGTCGAGTGCCTGTTTGGTGGGCGAGTAAATGCGCAGGGTGTTGATGCCGGTGGTGCCGCTTTGCATCTGCATCTGGCTCCAGTGAATGCCGGGCTCAAAGTCTAAAAACTGACGCGCCAGGAAGATGCCCGTGCTGCGCCAATGCAGCCACAGGTGGTACGACGCAAAGCTCACCAACATGGCCCGCATGCGGAAGTTGAGCCAACCGGTGGCGCGCAGGCTGCGCATGCAGGCGTCGACCATTGGGAAGCCGGTGGCGCCTGTGCACCAGGCTTCGAAGTTGGCCTGGTCGCGTGGCGATGCTTCATCTGTATCGCCGGGACGCAAGCCGTCGCAGACGCGGGCAAAATTGCGAAACTCGATGTTCGGCTGGTCTTCGAGCTTTTGCATGAAGTGGCAATGCCAGCGCAGACGGCTGGAGAAGCTTCGCAGGGCTTGCGATTTGTGCACGTCGTCGGCCTGACGCGCCGTTGAAATGGCAGCTTCGGTGGCGTGATGAACGCTGCGCATCGAGATGGTGCCAAACGCCAAATGCGCGCTCAGACGGCTGCAACTGTCGGCTGCACTGAGTGGGCTCGACATGGCGCGCCGGTAGTCGTGGCCGCGGCTGTCAAAAAAGCTGCTCAAGCTGTCCCACGCGGCGGACTCACCGGCGGCTTGGGTGCTGCGCCCATGATGTGGCACGCCCAACTGACCGAGCGTGGGCAAGTCGGTTGAATTGGCAACACACAGGGGCCCTGCGATCGGCACAAAGCTGCCTTGCACGGCCGTGCGTTCCGAGTCCATCCGAACTGACCATTGCCGTGCCCATCCAAACCGAGATTTGAGGCGCCGCACGACACCGGTTTGAGCCCACTCTTGCCAAGCCACGCTGTGCTGTTGACACCAGCCACCTACGGCAATGTCGCGCTGATAGGTCCAGCCAGAGCCAGTCTCTTCGTGGCTGAGCAAATGCGTGAAAGCAAACCGTTGGCGCACCGCATCCAATGCCGACAAAGCATCGCCGACATGAACGTACAAGCCGAGCCCCATCGCGGCCAAATCTGCGCGCAGTTCACGAAGGCAGTCCAGGGTGAACGCCACATGCTGGGGGTCGCACTCCGCGCTGCTCAGCCAGTCAGGCTCGATTGCAAACATCGCAAGCGCCTGACCATGGGCCTGAGCTGCGGCCAGCGGCGCGTGGTCGCGTGTGCGCAGGTCACGCTTGAACCAGACCAAGGATTTAGTAGCCATGCTGGGCTGTATTTTGAACGGCCCGGCCCGACCCTTCCCAACCGTGCGCGGGGAAGATCAGTGATCGTTCCAGTGCCAGTGCCAGTGACAGTGCCAGTGCCAGTGCCAGTGCCAGTGCTTGCGTTAAGGGGAACGTCAGAGTCAAGCAGTGGCGGCGCTTCGTTTTCGCCGCGTCACGCTTTTCATTTCTTCCTTGGTTTGCGCTGCTTCCGTCGCTGCCTCCAGCGCGGCGGCCACGGTATCGGCCAACTCATCGCCTGAACGCCATGCTGCTTCGACATTGCCCGCGCCCATGAAGTCGCCGCAGACACCCAAACCCAGCGCCGTGTCCGACCAACATTCGTCATGACCCGCGACTGCTGGGGCCGAGTAACGCCAACGGTGAACGCTGGTGTGCAACCAATCGACTTTTTGGCCAGTCGGCAACAGGCTGGCCAATGCAGTGGTCATTGCTTTCAAAACGGTTGCGGCGTCGTCTTCAAGGTGCTCGGCGCTCCAGGCGGCGCTGGCTTGTGCAACCCAGCTGGCGCAACCCACAGGCACGTCGCGCCCTGGTTTGCGGTCGTTTCTGGCCACCCAGGCCAACGGGCCATGGGTGGGTTCGCAGGCGTCCCACGGCCAGTCGAGGTCTTGCGTCACGGCCATCAAGGTCCAGCAGGGTTGCATGACAACGCCCGT
>JBBRGA010000153.1:0-7943 GCA_038241115.1 Burkholderiales bacterium
CTTTCATGCGACTCACGTAGTCGGTGAGCGACACGCCTTCGTCGGCATGCGTGCTGGCAAAGCGCAGCAGCTTGGTCAGGCGCTCGGCGTTGGCATGATCGTCGCCGATGCCTTCTTTGAGCACCGCACCAAAGTCTTTCCAAAACGACGCGTACTTGGCGCGCTCGGCCGCGTCTTCGCTGTCGGCCAAGGCCTCCAACATGCCGAGCACGCGCTTGGTCGAACCTTCACGAATGGCTTTGACGTCGCGACTTTCTTGCAGCAATTCGCGGCTCACGTTCAGCGGCAAATCGGCGCTGTCGATGACGCCTTTGACAAAACGCAAATACACCGGCAGCAAGGCTTCGGCGTCGTCCATGATGAAGACGCGCTTGACATACAACTTGACGCCGCCGCGCTTGTCGCGGTTCCACAAATCAAACGGCGCCTTGGCCGGCACGTACAGAAGTTGGGTGTACTCGCTGCGGCCTTCCACACGGTTGTGGGTGTAGGCCAGCGGGGCCTCGGAATCAAAACTGATTTGTTTGTAGAACTCGGTGTACTGCTCGGGCGTGATGTCGCTCTTGCTGCGCGTCCACAGGGCTGCCGCTTTGTTCACCGGCGTCCATTCGTCGCGCATGACCTGCTTTTGCGCCTCGGCGTCCCACTCTTCCTTTTGCATCAGGATGGGCAGCGAAATGTGGTCGGAGTATTTGCCGATGACGGCCTTCAGCTTCCAGCCGTTTAAGAACTCTTCTTCGCCTTCGCGCAGGTGCAGCACGATGGTGGTGCCGCGTGTGGCGCGGCTGATGTTTTCAACCTCAAAGTCACCGGTGCCGGCCGAGCTCCAGCGCACGCCGTCTTCAGCAGGCAACCCGGCGCGACGCGACTCCACGGTGATGCGGTCGGCCACGATGAAGCCGCTGTAAAACCCCACGCCAAATTGGCCGATGAGCTGGGCGTCTCTTTTCTGCTCGCCCTCTAACGTGGCCATGAATTCACGCGTGCCGCTTTTGGCGATGGTGCCCAAGTTGGCCACCGCTTCATCGAGCGACATGCCGATGCCGTTGTCGGCAATGGTGATGGTTTTGGCCTCGAGGTCAAAGCTCACGCGCACGTCTAAATTGGGGGCGTCCTCATACAAGGCCGCGTTGTTGATTGCCTCGAACCGCAGCTTGTCGCAGGCGTCCGATGCGTTGGACACCAGTTCGCGCAAAAAGATCTCTTTGTTCGAGTACAGAGAGTGAGTGACGAGGTGCAGGATTTGTTGCACTTCGGCTTGAAAGGAACGTGTTTGCTTTTCCATGATGTTTGAGTTTTTTGGTGTTGAAAATGAAAATGAATCTGTGAGTCCAGCGGGCAGCTTGGATGAGCCGTGCGCCCTAGCGCGGCAATGAATTGACTTCTTTTTCCCAGCGCTCGATCAGGCGCTTGCGCTCCGTGGCGCGGCCGTACTTTTGAAAATCGTATTTGACCAGCCGCACCTCCAGCATGCTCGGAATGCGCGCATCGGGCGTGAAAGTTTTGTTGGCCGGGGACTGCAATGAGTTGGCTTTGGCGCCAATGCTCTGGCCGGCCGGACTCATCAACCAGTCGTAGTAATTCTTGGCCGCTTCTTTGTTGCGCGCACCTTTGACCAGGGCAATGCCGCCCACCTCGTAGCTGGTGCCTTCGCAGGGTGCAGCGCTTTTGACCATGGTGAAGCCTTGTTGACGTTCGTTCTCGAAGCCAAAGATAAAACTCACGCCGATGCCGACTTCGCCCTTGGCCACGCTTTTGGCCTGCGCCGTGCCGCTGCGTGTGTACTGCGTGACGTTGCGGTGCAGTTTTTTCATGTACTCGTACGCCGCGTCTTCGCCCATCAATTGCACCAGACCCGCGAGGATGGTGTATGCCGTGCCGCTGGAGCCGGGGTGCGATGTTTCGATCTCGCCTTTGTACTTGGCGTCCGTCAAATCGGCCCAGCATTTGGGCGCGGGCAGCTTGCGTTTTTTCAGCACCTCTTCGTTCCAGCCAAAGCCGATGGCGCTGGTGTAGAAGCCGCCGACCATGTTGTCGGTCATGGCGTACTGGCGCACCGCCCAGCCGTGCAGATCGTTGATGTACGTCGGGCGGTAGGCGTCAAGCAAACCCAAATCGGCGGCTTGAAAAAATGGGTCACCGGTGCCGCCCCACCACAGGTCGGTTTTGGGGTTGGCGCTTTCAGCACGCAACTGCGCCAGCGCCTCGCCGGTGGCCTTGCGCACTTGCAACACCTTCACGCCGGTCTGCGCTTGATATTCCTTCGCGGCCAGCTCGCACCAGGCTTGATCTGTGGAGCACAAGACGTTGACTTGCTGGGCTTGCGCTTGTGCAGGGACGACCCAACCTGTCAGCGCAAACGCTACAAGCCAGTTTGCAAGAAATGGGGTTTTCATGACGGGCTTTCGCTGGAGGCGGGCCGCGATTATCGAGGCCAACCAGGTCATGCCGCCACCAACCGCAGGTGCGTGATTTCGCTCGGCGCGCCCAGACGTTTGGGCGGTCCCCAATAGCCGGTGCCGCGGCTGGTGTAGACCCACAGCGTTTTCCAGCGGTGCAGCCCGGCGGTGAAGGGTTGCTGCAGGCGCACGAAGTGATTCCACGGCCAGAACTGTCCGCCGTGGGTGTGGCCTGACAACTGCAAATCGAACCCTGCTTTTTCAGCGGCATCAGCGCTGCGCGGCTGGTGTGCCAACAACACGCGCACGGCCGCCGCGGGCGGCGCACCCAGCAATGCAGCCGCCGGGTCGCTGCGGTGCTGCGCATCAAAGTGGTGTGCGCCGTGGTCAGCCACGCCGGCCACCAACAGTGCAGCCGTGCCGTGCTGCAGCACCACGTGTTGGTTCATCAGCACCGTCAGCCCCAAGCGGCGCAATTCGACAATCCAGGCGTGCGCGCCGCTGTAATACTCATGGTTGCCCGTGACAAAGTAGGTGCCGTGTTTGGACGACAAATCGGCCAGCGGTGCCACGTGCCGGGCCAAGTCGGCCACGCTGCCGTCTACCAAATCGCCGGTCACCGCGACCATATCGGCTTGCAGGCGGTTGACCGAGCGCACGATGGCCCTCACGTAGCCGTGTTTGATGGTGGGGCCGACGTGGATGTCGCTGATTTGCGCAATGCGAAAACCGTGCAGCGCGGCGGGCAAGTTGGCAATGGGCACGTCTACCGCCACCACGGCCGCGCTGCGACGGGCATTCCAAAAGCCCCACAAGGTGACGCTGGCGCTGCCCACGACCACGGCCATCCCGGTCCAGACGGTGACCGCCAAAATGTCGGTTGATTCAGGCCAGCCCGCGTACACCGCCCAGTTCACCAGCAGCACCAACTCGCGCAGCACGGTCAATACCCACAGCGAAGAGAACCATCCCATGCTGAGTGCGCCGGCCCACGCCAGCGCGTCTGACGCGGCGTGCGACAACTTGAACGTCCGCAGGCGACGCGCCATGAAGCCCAGCGGCATCAGCACCACGCTGGCCAGCAGCGCTGCCAGCAACAACCACTGCGCGGCTGGCCATGCGGCCAGCGCGGGCCACAACCGAGAGGCGACATAGCTGTGCGCCGCTATCAAGACAAAGATGATGGGCATTGGATGGCAAATTTCCTGCAAGAAGACATGGCATGTGAGTCCAGCACTCTTGCACTTCAAGCCCCAGCCCTTTAAACCTCATGCTTCAAACCTCATGCTTTGACGTCGTCCACTGTCGCCGTTCACAGAGGCAGTCCCCAGCCGTCTAGCCGTCCCCAAAGTGGCAGACCTGACCGTAGCGTCGCCGCTAAAGTCGTCGAAATACCAAATTAAGCCATCACAACCAGCCCGGAACGAGCAGCACCGTGACCAGACCCCTCATAGCCCTTGACGCCGACGGCGTGCTGCTTGATTTCAACCGCGCTTACGGAACGGCCTGGCAACGCGCTTTCGGAGCCCACCCGCGCGAGCGCGACCCGATGGCGTATTGGCCGATGGACCGTTGGGATGTGGGTCGCTTGGACGCCGTGGGACGCGACCACTTCCGCGCCCACTTCGACGAGCTGTTTTGGTCCACCCTGCATCCCGAGCCAGGCGCGCTGGACGCCTGCCACCGCCTGGTGGATGCGGGCTTCGATTTGGTGTGTGTGTCGGCGCTCGACCTGGAATTCGAAGCCGCGCGGTTGCGCAACTTGCAAGACCACGGCTTCCCGATTCAGCGCGTCATCGCCACCGGCAACGCCGAAGGACCTCGCAGCCCCAAGGCCGACGCCATTGCGCGGTTGCGCCCCAGCGCTTTCGTGGACGACTACCTGCCCTACTTGCGCGGCCTGCCTTCTGAGGTGCACACCGCCTTGGTGCTGCGCGCGCCCAACGGCAGCCCGAACAGCGGCGACGACATGCACCTTGCGCACTCCACACACCAAGACCTCGCCGCGTTTGCGACGGCCTGGTTGGCACGCTAAGACCTTAGCCCCCAGCCGTTAGCCCTCTGACCGAAGCCCTCGAAAAAAGTCCAACACCTCATGAACAGAGTCCTGCTGCACACCGGTGCCAAATTTCCCATCGTGCAAGCGCCCATGGGCTGGATCGCACGCTCGCAATTGGCCTCGGCCGTGTCGCGCGCGGGAGGCTTGGGTGTGATCGAAACCTCGTCCGGTGAAACTGAAAACTGCCAGCGCGAGATCACCACCATGAGCGCGTTGGGCTTGCCCTTCGGCGTGAACCTGCCGATCCGCTTTTTACAAGACGACGCGATGCTGAAGTTCGTGTGCGCCAGCGGCGTCAAGTTCGTGACCACCTCAGCCGGCAGCCCGGCCAAATTCATCGCACCGCTCAAAGGCGCAGGAATCACCGTTTACCACGCGGTACCCACGGTGGACACCGCGCTGAAGTGCGTCGATGCAGGCATAGACGGCTTGGTGGTGGAAGGCGCCGAAGGCGGTGGCTTTAAAAACCCGGAAGAGGTTTCGACTTTGGTATTGCTGCAGGCCATACGCGCCAAAGTGAATGTGCCGATGATTGCGGCCGGTGGCATCTGCGATGGGCGCGGCATGGCCGCCGCCTTTGCGCTGGGCGCCGAGGCCATCCAAATGGGCACGCGCTTTGTGAGCTGCTCCGAGAGCCCCGTGCACGCCAACTACAAGCAAGCCATCGTTGATGCCAAAGAAACCGGCACCTACGTGCTGAATAAAAAGGCCTCGCCCTGCATCCGCGCCTTGAAGTCGGAACGCACCCGCGCCATTCACGACCAAGGTCTGATGCCTGTCGATGCGCTGAAAGGCATCTTGGGCGTCTACTTTGGCGGCGACATGGAAGCCGCACCGGCGCTGGCCGGGCAGTCGGCCGGACTCATCACTGAAGTGAAAACCGCGCAAGAAATCATCGAGCAAACAGTGGCCGAATTTTTTGCAATCACCCAAAAGTTGGGGGCCTTGGCAGCGGGGCGAAGTTTTGGGTAAACGTGTGTCAACGCAGGCCGCGTTGAACGTGCAGGGCTCTGCGCCGCGATGAGACATTCGCGGGATGCACACACCACCGTTTGTCAGTCCAAGGCCTGAACCTCGAGTCGCCCGTGTGCTTGGGTCAAGGTGTGCGAGAGCAACGCCGTGGCGCCGTAAATGGCGGAGATCGTCGGCGTGGGCACGCCGGCGATGCGGCCCAACTCAATGACGCTACCGACCAAGGCGTTCAGCTCGAGCGCCCGCCCGTGTTCCACGTCTTGCAGCATCGATGTTTTGTGGGCGCCCACAGCTTCGGCACCTGCCATGCGCTGGTCGAGCGTGATTTTGAAGCTCACGCCCAGCGCCTGCGCCACCGCCTGGCCCTCCGCCATCATGTTCGCGGCCAGCTCGCGCGAGGCCGGGAAGCGGCAGATGTCTTGCAGCGTGGCGTGGGTCAACGCGCTCAGTGGGTTGAAGCACAAATTGCCCCACAACTTGACCCAGATCTCGGCGCGGATGTCTTTGGAAATGGGTGACTTGAAACCTGCCCGCATCATGGCCTGCGACAAGGCTTCGATGCGCGGACTGCGCGTGCCGTTCGGCTCGCCCAAAGTAAACCGGTTGCCTTCGATGATCTTCACCACGCCTGGCTCGACCAACTCGGCCGCCGGGTACACCACGCTGCCGATGATGCGTTCGGGCTCGATGTGCTGGGCAATGAAGCCGCCAGGATCGACGCTTTCCAATTGACGGCCTTGATACGCACCGTCTAATTTTTCAAAGTACCACCACGGCACGCCGTTGATCATCGTGACGACCATGGTGTCGGGACCAAACAGCGCCCGCAGGTCGGGCAGCACGTCTTTGACCTGGTGCGCCTTGAGCGTGAGCAGCACCGCGTCCTGCACCCCGGCATCCGCCATGTTTTGGACCGCGCGCACGTTGCTGGCATGCTGCTCGGTGCCGTCTTCCAACTGCAACCGAAAACCACGGGCGTTGATGGCGGCAAGGTTTTTATTGCGCGCGATGAAGGTGATTTCTTCGCCCGCCAACGCCAGCTTGGCTCCTAAGTAACCGCCAATCGCACCGGCTCCGACGATGGCGATTTTCATGATTGTTCACCGGCTCCGAAGATGGCGATTTTCATAGTTGCTCGCCGGATCTGGCCACGGCGTTTTTCATGACTTGCCTGCGCCACTCAGGCGACCTTTCAGCATGCCGAACAGCGGCCACAGCAACAGCACCATCGCCAAGCCTGCAATGCTGCCCACCAGCGGGTTGGACCAGAAGATCGACAGCGCACCTTGCGACAACAACATCGATTGCCGGAAGCTGGCCTCGGCCATGTCGCCCAGCACCAAGGCCAAAACCAACGGCGCCAAGGGGTACTTGAGCTTCTTGAACAAATAGCCCATCACACCAAAGCCGAGCATCAGCCATACGTCAAACATCGAGCTGTGAACGGTGTAAGCGCCAATCGCGCAAATGACGATGATGATCGGCGCGATGACGGAAAACGGTATGCGCAGCATGGCCGCCCAGAACGGCACGGTGGTCAACACCACCAACAGGCCGACGATATTGCCAAGGTACATCGAGGCGATCAAACCCCAGACGAAATCCTTGTGCTCAACAAACAGCATCGGCCCGGGTTGCAAGCCCCAGATCAGCAAGCCGCCCAACAACACCGCCGCGGTAGGTGAGCCAGGAATGCCCAGCGTCAGCATGGGCAACAAGGCCGCAGTGCCTGCCGCGTGGGCCGCCGTCTCGGGTGCGACCACGCCTTCCACATTGCCCTTGCCAAACGACTCCGGGTCTTTGGACATGCGCCGGGCAATGCCGTAGCTCATGAACGACGCGGGTGTGGCACCGCCGGGCGTGATGCCCATCCAGCAGCCCACCGCCACCGAGCGTAAAAACGTCTTCCAGTAGCGCAACAACTCGACCCAGGTTTCCACCACGATCTTGAAATTGATCTTGGCGCTTTTGCCTTTGAAGGCCAGGCCTTCTTCCATGGTGAGCAAAATTTCGCCGATGCCGAAAAGGCCGATCACCGCGATCAAGAAGTCGAAGCCTTTCAGCAGCACCGGTTGGTCATAGGTCATGCGCAATTGACCTGTGACGGTGTCCATGCCCACCGCCGCCAAGGCAAAGCCCAGCATCATGGCGGCCAGAGTTTTCGCGATGGGCTCTTTGCTCATGCCCACGAAGCTGCAGAAGGTGAGCAGCTGCACCGCAAAGAATTCAGGCGGCCCAAATTTGAGGGCGAATTTGGCCAACAGCGGTGCCAAAAAAGTAATCAGCAGCACCGCAAACAAAGCACCCACAAACGACGAAGTGAACGCTGCCGCCAGAGCTTTGGCCGCTTTGCCTTGCTGCGCCATCGGGTAGCCATCGAAGGTGGTCGCCACCGACCACGGCTCGCCGGGAATGTTGAACAAAATACTGGTGATCGCACCGCCAAACAGCGCGCCCCAATAGATGCACGACAGCATGATGATGGCCGACGTGGGGTTCATGGAAAACGTCAG
>JBBRGA010000154.1:0-7922 GCA_038241115.1 Burkholderiales bacterium
GCCGTCGAGGTCGCACACCAGGTGGGGCACCGTGCCCAGACCGCGCACATAGTTCAGCAGCGCCAGCGGGTCCATGCCGTTGCGGAAGGTGTCCACGCCGAAGGCCGCTGAGATGTGCCAGCAGCGGTTGCTGCTTGCGGGTGTGGGTGCGGGTGTGGATGTGGATGCATCTGCGGACTGCGCAGCCAGCGTCGGGTTGACAGCCTGCGCGGCAGGTTCGGCATGCACCGCATTCCCGGCGGCGGCCTGCAGGCGCTCCACCAGTGCGGCGCGATCGGCCACCGCCTCGGGCGTGTCGGCGGTGTCGGCGTCGCGGGCCTGCGCCACCAGCGTGCGCAGTTGGTCGTTGCACTGCAACAGCAGCGTGCTCAGCGCCGGCGTGAGGGCGATCTGCCCTTCGCGCAGCTTGTCCAGCAAGGTCTCCACATGGTGGGTAAAGGCCACCACCCGGTCCAGGCCGAAGATGCCGGCCGAGCCCTTGACCGTGTGGGCGCAGCGGAACAGGGCGTTCAGCAGTTCCGCGTCGCCGGGCGCGTCTTCCAGTTGCAGCAGCAACTGCTCCAGGCTTTCGATTTGCTCTTGCGCCTCGCTGATGAAGGCGGGCAGCGCCTCGCGGATGAAGCTGTTGTCAGCGTCGGTCATTTCGCTCATGCGGTCACCTCGTCAGCCAGGTGCGATGTCTGAGTCTGCAGCCACTGGCTCAGGCCAAGCGCCTCACAGCCGCCGCGCAACACGGGGCTGGGCGCCTGAATTTGCAGCGTGCGACCCTGCTGCGCAAGCGCGCGTTGCAGCGACAGCAGCAGTTGCAGCCCGGCAGCGTCGACCTGATCGACGGCGGTGCCCTGCACTTCTGCTGGCACAGCGGCCCCGCCCTGACCCAACCACGCCAGCCACTGCGGGTGCAGTTCGCCAACGCTGTAAATGGTCAGCTCCGGCGGCAGCACCAGCGGCGTAGCGACTGGTTTGTCAACGAGAGGTGTGACAACGAGAGGTGTGTCGACAAGAGTGGTGTCCGTCGGGACGGCGGTGGTCTTGGAACGCTTGGCCATGTGGGCTCCTGGTTCGGGGTCTGGTTTGGTTTTGGATCGGGTCCCGACTACGGCAGGATCAGCTTCGACACCGCATCGAGCAGCTGCGGTGGATTGAACGGTTTGACCATCCAGGCCTTGGCACCGGCGGCGCGGCCTTCTTGCTTTTTCGCGTCCTGGCCCTCGGTGGTGAGCATGATCACGGGCACGAATTTGTGGCGCGGGTGCTGCTTGACCTGCGTGACGAAAGTGATGCCGTCCATGTTGGGCATGTTCACGTCGCTGACGATCAGGTGCACCTTGGCGGCACCTTCCAGCGCCTTCAGGCCTTCCTTGCCGTCACCGGCTTCGATGACGTCGTAACCGGCACGCACCAGCGACATTCGCACCACGGTGCGCAGCGAGCTGGAGTCGTCAACGATGAGTATGGTTTTGGCCATGGTCAGAGGTGTCCTAGGGCGCGGTGCGCGGGTCAGAAAAAAGTGGTCTCGGCGCTGGCGGCCGGTGCGCTGGCAGCAGCACCGGACGAGCCGTGCGAATTGGCATGGGCCGCTGTGCCGCGCGTCACGGCGCGCTGTTCTTCGGTGGTGTAGCCGGTGCTCAACACCGCCTGCCAAGCGTCGGCGTCGGGCATGTGCCCGTCGGCCAGCGACGTCTTCAACGAGTCGGTGGCCGCCTGCATCGAGTCGCGCAGTTGGTCCAGGATCTGGTGCACGCGGTCTTGAAACTGAAACGCAATCAGCACCTGCTCCACCTGCGCCTTGATGAGCTGGCCTTGCACCGTCTGGTCGGCGGCGCGCTGGTGCAGTTGCTTCACCGCGCCGTCCACCTGTTCCACCACCTGGTTGATCGATGCCTCGGACGAGTGAATGGCCTGCGTGTCGGCCTCGGCAGATTGGGTGGCCTGCGCCATGGCGTGCTTCATCGACACGCTGAATTCATCAACCTGGTTGCCGATGCGCTTGCCGGTTTGGCCCGACTCTTCAGACAGCCGACGCACCTCGCCGGCCACCACCGCAAAGCCACGGCCGGCCGGGCCGGCGCGCGCCGCTTCGATGGCCGCGTTCAGCGACAGCAAATTGGTCTGGCGCGCCAGGTTGGACACATCGTCGGCCATGACGCGCAGGCTGCCGGAGGCGTCGCTCAGTGAGCGCACGTTTTTCAGCACCTCGTCGCGAGACCGCACGAAGCCGTCGAAGTTGCCCAAAATTTGCCGAAGCTGACCCTCACATTGCGCCAGCACGGCGGCGCGTGCATCGTCATCGGTACCGGCGTTGTTTTGCGGAGCGCCGATCAACGCGTCGAGCTCGCGCAGGATGTCATCGAAGCTGCACAGCAACTGGTCAATGGCGTCGCGCATCTGGGTTTGGGCGGTGCCCAGATGTGTGGCCCAGGTGCGCGTGGCGTCGTCGAAGCGCGGCAGCAGTTCACCCAAGATGGCCGCGTCGCTGCCTGACATTTTGGCTTTTGCCCCATCAGTGCCTGAACCGGGCAGCCAGACGTTCTGGCAAAACCACAGTGCCGCCAAAGCAGCTGCGCCCAGCCACAGCACCCACGCGGCAGTGAGCCCACCGGCGGCCAGCGCGCCACCCGCGGCAAGCCAGCCTGCGAAGCTCAATATGTACATCCGGTTGAACTTGAAGGCCCACTTCGGCGGGGCACTTGCAGCGTTGCTGCGGAGTTCCTGGGTTGTCATTTGATCGGCCAATCGGTCAGGTGTGCAGGTCAGCGAAAAGGAGTCAGTGAAGCGGAGTCAGAAGCAAGAAGTCAGGAAAGCGCAACAGCAAGTTATGAAATCATCGTTTGGTGTGATTTCGGCGATTCTTTGAAAAGCTTGAGTAAACTTCTTCAAATCCGGGGATGGGCTGCAAATCAGCAAGCCGGGGGCACCGCGCAAGTCATGAACAGCACTGGCGCAGTGGGCTTTTTCCTTTGATCGTTGTCGGCCCTGACATACAGACTCGCGGTCAACTGACCGTGCCATGCGGCCGCACCGAGGCATGGCTTCGTTGCAGTGCGCTTGCTGCCTTTTTGCAGCGTTTGCGGCGCTTTGCGGCGTCCAAATTTGAGAAAGCCTTGATGAAGACCTTGCCTCCCGATCCAAGCTCCGAGCCTTCGTCCGAGCCCGACTCACTGACCACGTCGCAAGCAGCGACGCTTCTGGGTGTGGCGCCGCACACGATTCAGAAGTGGGTCGACGCGGGTGAGCTGCGCGCCTGGAAAACCGTGGGCGGGCATCGGCGCATCGCGGCACATTCGGTAAAAAAGATGCTGAGCGACCGCGAAGCCATGCGGCAAGCGACACCGGTGAAAAAAATGTCGGTCATGCTGGTGGAAGACGACGCAGACACCGCCGAACTGCTCGAGGCCATGATTGGCGACTTGCTGCCACAGGCCGAGATCAGGCTGGCGCGCGACGGCTTCACCGCACTGCTGGACGCCGGCAAACAAACGCCCGACGTGCTCATCACCGACATCAACCTGCCCGGCCTGGACGGCGTTGAAATGCTGCGCTCGTTGCTGGTGCACCCCGGCACACGCAACATGCGCGTTGTCTTCGTCACCAACTACGCACTCGATGACCTGCAGCGCTTTGGCCCCCTGCCAAACGGCGTGCCGGTGCTCAGAAAACCCGTTCAATTGGCCGACTTGCGCCGCGCGCTTGGCGTCGAGCAGGGCATCGCCGCTCGCTGAATTTCAAGGGGCTCGACCTCTTAAGCAAGCAAGCCACCGAGCCCGCGCGCGGTGCATCAAGCCGGTCTTCACCCTCGTTTTCACCCAATTGCAAGTCGGCGCGTATTTGTAAGCTGCAGTAATGAGTTGACGTTCGTCGGCTGCTGGAGATCCACATGTGTTTCACGTTGGCACGCCATACCGCTCAGTTCGCCCAGCCCGCGCGGCAAAAGGTGCGCACATGACGGCTGCCGCTGCCCGCCACGTCGAGCAAATGACGCTGTTCGACTCGCTCGGCGCGCACATTGCCCTAATCGATCCGCAGGGCGACATCGTCGCTGTCAACCGCGCCTGGGAATCGTTCGGCCGGGCCAATGGCGCCAGCCTGCACGGTGCGTATTCGGTGGGCCAGAACTACCTCGCGGCTTGTCGCGGCAGCGCGCAAAGGCCGCCCGACGAGCATGCCATCGCCGCGCTCGAAGGCATCACCGCCGTGCTGGCCGGTCGCACGCCTCAATTCGAGCTCGAGTACCCCTGCCACGGGCCCGACGAGCAGCGCCGTTTCCTGATGCGCGTTTCACCGCTGGTGGGCGACCACCCCGGTGCGGTGGTCTCGCACGAAAACATCACACCGCGCTGGCGGCTGGAGCAGCAACGCAGCGCGCTGGTGGCCGAACTGCTCAGCGCCAACCAGGAGCTCAGCGACTTTGCCTACGTGGTGTCGCACGACCTGAAAGCGCCGCTGCGTGGCATCAGCTCGCTGGCGAGCTGGCTGGTCACCGACTGCGGCGACAAGGTCGGCGAAGAAGGCCGCGAACAGTTGAATCTCATCGCCAGCCGGGTGCGTCGGCTGTCGGCATTGATCGACGCCATCCTGGCCTACTCGCGCGCAGGGCGCGGCCGCGACGACCGCCTGCCGGTGGCACTGGCGCCGCTGGTGCAAAACATCATCGACCTGCTGGCGCCGCCAGCACACGTTCAAGTGCAGGTGCTGAATGCCTTGCCAGAACTCACCATCGAGGCCGCCAAGGCGCAGCAGGTGTTTCAAAACCTGCTGTCCAACGCCATCGATTTCATGGACAAGCCGCAGGGTTTGGTGACGGTGTCGTGCGTGCGCGACGCCGACATGTGGCACTTCAGCGTGGCCGACAACGGCCCGGGCATCGAAGAGCGGCACTTCCCGCGCATCTTCCAGCTGTTCCAGACGCTGGCCTCGCGCGACGAGCTCGAGCGCACCGGCGTGGGCCTGGCGCTGGTGAAGAAGATCGTCGAGCTGGAAGGCGGCCACGTGTGGGTGGAATCCAGCCTCGGAAAAGGCAGCACCTTCCACTTCACGCTGCCGGTCTTGGGCTCGATCAATGCCTCAACAGACCGCATCACAGACACGCAAAAAAATAGCTTGGAGTACCCCGCATGACGCCTGAACAACACATCCTGCTGGTCGAGGACGATGACGTCGACGCCATGACGGTGCGCCGCACCATGCGCGAGCTGGGTGCGCCCAACCCGCTCGACCGCGCCATCGACGGCGAACGCGCCCTGGAGTTCCTGCGCGACCCTGCCAACCCGCGCCCGGGCTTGATCCTGCTGGACCTGAACATGCCGCGCATGAACGGCATCGAGTTCGTGGCCGAGCTCAAGCGCGACCCGCTGTTGCGCATGATTCCGGTGGTGGTGCTGACCACCTCCAGCGAAGAAGGCGACCGCATCGCCGCCTTCAGCAACAGCGTGGCCGGCTACATGGTCAAGCCGGTGGACTACCCGCAGTTCGTGGCCGTGATGTCGCTGATCCGCGAATACTGGATGACCAGCGTCACGCCGCCATGAAAACGCTCGACCCCAACCAGACGGTGTCGGTGCTACTGATCGAGGACGATGTCGTCGATGAGATGGCCATGCTGCGCACCGTGACGCGCGAAGGCCTGCCCTACCGCATGCAGGTGGCGCGCACGGCGGCGCAGGCCCGCAAGCTGCTGGCCGAGCGCGAGTTCGACATCATCCTGGCCGACTACCAACTGCCCGACGGCAGCGCCTTCGACCTGATGGACGCCTTCGGCGAGCA
Source organism: Burkholderiales bacterium (assembly GCA_038241115.1). Lineage (GTDB taxonomy): Bacteria > Pseudomonadota > Gammaproteobacteria > Burkholderiales > Burkholderiaceae_C > JANYJJ01. Next base: position 5,764 of record JBBRGA010000154.1, read on the forward strand.
CCTGGTGATCTTCGTCACCGGCGCCTGGAACGAGGCCGATGCAGCCCGCGCGCTGCGTCTGGGCGTGCACGACTACGTCATCAAAGACGACGAAGGCAAGTACCTTCAGTTAATGAATTACCGCGTACAAACCGCCCTGCGCCAGCGCCGCATGACGCGCGCGCTGCGCGACGGCGAAGCCCGCTTGCAGGCCATCCTCGACCACGCACCGGCCTCTATTTCGGCTTGCGACCTGCAGGGCAAGCTGATCCTGTCGAACCGCCAGCACCATGAACTGGCGGCGCTGCGTGCCAGCAGCGTCGGCGTGTCCGAAACCGCGGTGGGCATGCTGCCTTCCGCGCTGACGCCGGCGCAGGCCGCCGCATTGGCATTGGCCCACCAACACGAACACCAACACGACCACGCCAATACAAATGCCCATGCCCATGCCAATGCACCAGACAACGAAGAAACGCTGACCCACGCAGACGGCACCGAACACAGCTATCACACCGTTCATTTCCCGATGCCCGACGCCGACGGCCAGCCGCAGGCCATGGGCACGATCTCGGTCGACATCACGGCGCGCAAGTACGCCGAGCAGCAAATCCGCAACCTCGCGTTTTTTGATCCGCTCACCGGCCTGCCGAACCGCCGCCTGCTCATCGACCGCCTGAAGCAGGCCTTCGCCAGCAGCGCGCGCCATGCCAACCACGGCGCGGTGTTTTTCATCGACCTCGATCACTTCAAGATCCTCAACGACACGCTCGGCCACGACCACGGCGACATGCTGCTGGTCGAGGTCGCGCGCCGCCTGCAAGCGTGCGTGCGCGGCGAAGACACCGTGGCGCGCATCGGCGGCGACGAGTTTGTGGTGATGGCCGTGGGCTTGTCGGAAGACGCCCGCGTCGCCGCCGCGCAAGCCGCTCTGGTGGGCGAAAAAATTCTGTCTGCGGTGCGCATGCCCTGCGTGCTCGGTCAGCACCTGCACACCGTCACCCCGAGCATCGGGCTGAGCCTTTTCAAAGGCCAGGATCACACGCTGGACGACGTGCTCAAGCGCGCCGATCTGGCGATGTACCAAGCCAAGGCGGAAGGCCGCGGCACGCTGCGCTTCTTCGATCCGGTGATGCAGTCGGCACTCGACACGCGTGCGGCACTCGAGAGCGACATGCGCCTGGCCCTGGACGCGGGCCAGCTGATGCTGCACTTCCAGGGTTTGATCGACGGCCAGCGCGGCACCGTGGGCGCCGAGGCGCTGCTGCGCTGGACGCACCCGACGCTGGGCTTGCTGCTGCCGTCGCAGTTTGTGCCGCTGGCCGAACAAAGCGGACTCATCGTGCCCATCGGCGAATGGGTGATCGAGTCGGCCTGCGCGCAGCTCGAGCGCTGGGCCGCCGATCCGCGCTGGCAGCACTTGCAGCTGGCCGTCAACGTGAGCCCAAGGCAGTTCCGCCAGGCCGGCTTCAGCCAGACGGTCGAAGCCGCGATGCAGCGCCATCACGTGGTGCCGGGCCGCTTGCGGCTGGAGCTGCGCGAAGGCTTGGCGCAAGCGCATGCCGACCAAACCCTGGTCTGCATGACCGCACTGTGTGCGGCCGGTGTGGCCTTCACGATCGAAGACTTCGGCATCGGCGCTTCGTCGCTGCAGCTGCTCAAGCGCTTGCCACTGGACCAGATCAAGATCGCGCGTTCCTTGCTGGAAGGCCTGATCACCAGCCGGCACGACCAGGCCATCGTCAAAACCATCATCGGCATCGGCCGCGAGCTGGGCTTGTCGGTGCTGGCCTCAGGCGTCGAGACACAACAGCAACGCCATTCCTTGGCAGACCTCGGCTGCTCGCTGTGGCAGGGCTACCTGTTCGGCCAGCCGGTGCCTTTGGCCGAGTTCGAAGGCGGCTTGGCATACATCGCCAATGCCGCAAACTCGGCCGACACCGCCGAGGCGAATCACGCAAGCCATGCCAACTACGCAGCTCAGGCAAGCTGAGCCGTCAAATCTACGCAGCGCAGGCCAGCGTCACGCTGAGTGAATCGGACCAGACCGACGGCAGCGGGCCGGGCCGGTGCAGGTGATAGCCCTGTGCCAGGTCCACGCCCAGTTCGGCCACCTTGTTTTGTATGGCCTCGTCCTCGACAAACTCGGCCACGGTTTTCAGCCCCACCACCCGCGCCACATC
>JBBRGA010000155.1:0-7863 GCA_038241115.1 Burkholderiales bacterium
AGTCGAGCCCAGCGTACTGGTCGAACTGATGATGCTCAAACCCGGAATGGTTTGAAACTGCTTTTCAAGTTGCAGCGCCACCGACGTGGCCATGGTTTCGGGGCTGGCGCCAGGCAGCGAAGCCGACACGTTGATGACCGGAGTGTTGTAACTCGGCAAAGCCGCAATGGGGATCTTTGTATAGGCAATCGCGCCCGCCACGACCACAGCGACGTTGAGCAAAACCGTCATCACAGGACGGCGAATGAACAGTTCAGACAAGTTCATGGGCGCGCTGCTGTTTCTGAAATGGAGGCTGGAGCTGGGGCAGCCGCTGTACCGCCGGAAGCAACTCCTGAGGCGGCACGAACAACCGCACCAACAACTGCACCTACGGCTGCACCCGAAGCCGCACCCTCCGGTGCACTGGCGCCAACAGCCGGCTTGCCGCCGCGCGCACCGCCGCCGTCTGCGGCGCGCTCGATCAGCCGCGAGCCGGGGCGCACATTTTGTCGGCCGTCGAGCACGATTTTTTCACCGGCGCGCACCCCGCTGACCACCGCCTCCAAGCCCGCCGACTGCAGCAGTTCGATCGGTCGCAGCGCTGCCTTACCGCTTGCTTCGAGCACGAAAACCCCACGGCCGCGTGCGTTTTGCACGATGGCGGCTTGTGGCACCACCACCGCATCTTTGATGGTTTGAATGACCATCTTCACGTTCACAAAAGCGCCCGGCCACAGGCCTGAATCTTTGTTGTCGAACACGGCTTTGACCTTGACGGTGCCCGAGCTGGCGTCTACCGCGCTGTCTACGAATAGCAGCTTGCCCACACGCGCCTTGGATTGATGCGGCAGCAACACAGTCACAGGCGCATTGCCCGACTTCAGCGCAGCCAACGCGTCGCCCAGATTGCGCTGCGGAAGGTTGAAACTCACCGCCACTGGATCGAGTTGCGTGATGGTGACCAGCGGCGTGGTGTTGGCTTGTACCGAACTGCCGGTAAACACATTCACCGCACCCGCGCGACCCGATGAAGGCGCGGTGATGCGACCGTAACCCTGCGCCACCAAAGCCGCGCGGATGGCGGCACTGTCGGCGAACAACGCGGCATTTTGCGAATCCACCAGCGCTTGGATGGTGTCCACCGCGGCTTGCGAAACGAACTTTTGCGCGAGCAAATCGCGGCTGCGCGCCAACTGCCGCTGCACATCGTTCATCGTGGCTTGGTCTTTTTCGAGTTGCGCTTTGGCCTTGCTCACGCCGGCGTCCTCGGCCGGCACATCGAGCGTGAACAAGAGCTGTCCCGCTTTGACGAAGTCGCCTTCCCGAATGTGAACCCTCTTGATCACGCTGCTGATTTGCGGGCGTAACTCCACGCTGCTCAGCGCACTGACAGCGCCTGAGGCGTCGAGCTGAACCTTAAAGTCGCGCTGCTGTGCTTGCACGACCGTGACGCTGACCGGCGGCGAAGGTGAGGCTGCACTTGCTGCGCCGCCAGACGCACCTGCTGCGCCAGATGCGGGAGCCATGGCGGTCGCGCCAGCCGACGCGGCCACAGCAGCTTCGCCTGACTGTCCTCGCATGGCCTTGCCAGGGCCGTAAAACCAAGTGGCTGCACCGCCAACTGCCACCACCGCCGCAACACCGGCCATCAAAAGTTTGTTCATCAAAGACTTCAATTTCAAAGAGGGGACGCACGTTCCACAAAAATCGGCTGCAAGCTTGGAAGCACCTCTGTGTTTCATTCAGGCAGGCTGGCGACGCCTTGACGGCACATGGATCGGTTGCCAGCCCTCAATGCTTACCCGTGGAACCAAAGCCGCCTTCACCGCGACCAGAAGTGTCGAAATCATCGACACGTTGGAACACGGCTTGCACCACGGGCACGATGACCAACTGCGCCAAGCGCTCCATGGGCTGCAGCGTGAACGGGATTTGGCTTCGGTTCCAGCAACTCACCATCAGAGGCCCCTGGTAATCGGAATCGATCAGCCCCACCAAGTTCCCCAACACGATGCCGTGTTTGTGGCCCAAGCCCGAGCGCGGCAAGATGATGGCGGCGAGGCCAGGATCGCCGATGTGAATGGCAATGCCGGTGGGCACCAGCGTGGTTTGCCCGGGCTGCAGCACCAGCGGCTCGTCAAGGCAGGCGCGCAGGTCCAGCCCTGCGCTGCCAGGGGTGGCATACGTCGGCAAGGCGTCTGACATGCGGGGGTCCAGCACCTTCAGGGCGATCGTTGGAGTCATGTCGATGGAGTCATGTCGTTGTGGCCGTGTCGTGGGATTCAGGGTCGGGCGGGGGAATTTGAAAGGCGCACCGCAATTTCGCAGACCAGACGGCGCGCCAGAGTGAGTTTGTCAGCGCGAGGCAACTCGCGGTGGCCTTGTGCGTCGACCAAGGTCAGCGTGTTGTCGTCTTGCCCGAACGCGGCGGGACCCAGGTTGGCCACGATCAGCGGCACGCCTTTGCGCTCTAACTTTTCGCGCGCATGGCGCAGCAAATCGTGGCTTTCAGCGGCAAAACCCACGCAGTACGGCGCCCCCGGCAAGCGCGCCACGCTGGCCAGAATGTCGGCGTTTTCGACAAAGTCCAGCATCGGCGTGGCTTTGTTTTTGTCTTTTTTGATTTTCTGTTCAGACAACGCGGCAGGCCGCCAATCGGCCACTGCGGCAGTGGCCACGAACACATCGTTTTGCGAAGCCAGCGGCATGACCGCTTCAAACATTTGCTGTGCCGTGCGCACATCCACGCGGCGCACGGCGCGCGGTGTGGGCAGCTGCACCACACCCGCCACCAAAGTCACGTCGGCACCGGCCTCGGCAGCTGCGCGAGCCAACGCGAAGCCCATCTTGCCGCTGGACAAATTGGTCAGTCCGCGCACCGGATCGATGGGCTCAAACGTCGGGCCAGCGGTGATCAGCACGCGCTTGCCAAGCAGGACCTTGGGCTGGAAAAAAGCGACCACTTCTTCCAGCAATTCCTCGGGCTCCAACATGCGCCCGTCCCCCACCTCGCCGCAAGCCTGGTCGCCGCTGCCTGGGCCGAACAATGTGGCGCCGTCGGAGCGCAACTGGGCCGCATTGCGCTGGGTGGACGGGTGGGCCCACATTTCGCGGTTCATGGCCGGGGCCAACAACAGCGGACAAGATGCCAACGGCCTGGCCAAACACATCAAGCTGAGCAAATCATCGGCTCGGCCGTGCAGCAACTTGGCCATGAAGTCGGCGCTGGCCGGAGCCACCAACACCGCATCGGCTTCGCGAGTCAGGTTGATGTGGGCCATGTTGTTGGCAACGTCTGCGGCCGGGCGAGAGTCCCATTGGTTGGTGAACACCGCACGGCCAGACAGCGCTTGCAGCGTGACGGCGGTGATGAAGTGTTCGGCCGCATCGGTCATCACCACTTGCACCGTCGCGCCCGCTTTGACCAAAGCCCGCGTCAGCTCAGCAGCTTTGTAGCAGGCAATGCCGCCCGACAGGCCCAGGACGATGTGCTTGCCTGCCAAGTCCAAACGAATCTCCATCAGAAGCTCACTTTCAAAGTGCAGTCCACACGCGCTTCAGGTCAGACCAGTTGAACAGCACACGCACCGCTTTGCCGTACACCTCTTCATGCGGCAAAAAGCCCCACACGCGCGAGTCGGCAGAGTTGTCGCGGTTGTCGCCCAGCATCAAGTACTGGCCCGCTGGCACGGTGCATTGCCAAGCGCCGGCATGGGCGCTTTGGCAATTCGCAGCCAGGCCGGCATCTTGAAAATTCAGCGGCAGCCTGCCCTGGACGAAGGGGTTGATCTTGAGCACGCGGTCGGGCGCTGCGACCGTCCGGGCCGACTCTCGCACCAACCACTGGCCCCTGTCTTCGCTGGGGTGATCGGCGCCGACGTTGTCGTTGAGCATCTCGGCACGCGGTGAAGCGCCCGTTGCTTGGGCCGCAGTGAACACGCCGACCGTGCCCTCGTTGAACACCACTCGGTCGCCGGGCAAACCAATCAAGCGCTTCACGTAGTACTGCGACACATCGGGCGGATACCGAAACACCACCACGTCTCCCCGCTGCGGCTGACCGGTTTCTATGGCGGTGTTGGTAAACGGCAAGCGCGGCCCGTAGGCCAGATGGTTGACCAGCAAATAGTCACCCACGCGCAGCGTCGGCTCCATCGAACCCGACGGCACTTTGGGCCAATCGGCCACGGCCACGCGGCAAGTGAACATGAGCGCCACCACCACGAACAGCTCGGCCCCAAAGCTCACCCACAGCGGCTTCTTGGTCAGCTGCTCACCGCGCCGGTTCAAGCCGCGCAACTTCACATGCCAAGCCACCCACAGCGCACCCGTCACCACGGTGGCGAGGAACAACATTTCATTGACAGAAAAGCCGATTTGCATGGGCGGATTCTCACTGATTGAGGTCCAACGATCCGACCGGCTCACCGCGCCAAACCCGCAGTGGCTTTGCGCGATTGACCGGACACCATCTTTTCGTGGCCAGGACCCGGAGATTGAACGGTTGAACAGCAAGCGTGTCAGCTTGATCGCCGAAGTCCGACAAAATGAGCTCCGGTACGGCGTGTTCGGGCGGATCATTCAAACGCGAGTCTTTCTGACCCCGCGGCCCCCGCTGCCGCCGCTGCCCCACGCCACACGGTTCACTGCGTCGCATTGACCGTGACATGACTACTTCGAGGACTCCAGATTTGAAGCAACCAAGCTCCGGCCGTCACATCCATTCGCCGCTTCCACCGCGCGCACCAAGCTTCATCCAGGTCGACCAGGCCGACCACGCCGCCGCGCGCCAGGAGCTGATCGACGGCTTGAATTCGGCGGCAGCGTTCACATCTCCCAAGTTTTTATACGACGCCCTCGGCTCGCGCTTGTTCGAGGCCATCACCGAGCTCGACGAGTACTACCCCACGCGCACCGAAGCAGAAATCTTGAAGCAGCAGGCGCCTGACATCGCCTCGGCTCTGGGCGACATCGGGACGCTCATCGATCTGGGCGCAGGCAACTGCGCCAAGGCCATGGCCTTGATGAACACCCTTCAACCGCAGCGCTATGTGGCGGTGGACATCTCGGTTGATTTTTTACAAGAGGCTTTGCGTACCGTGCAGCGAGCCCACCCTGCACTCGACGTGATGGGAGTGGGACAAGATTTTTCCAAGTCCCTGCAACTGCCTTCCCAAACGCTGCAGGGCCGACCGGTGTTTTTCTACCCGGGCTCCAGCATCGGTAATTTCACGCCGGTTCAAGCGCTGAGTTTTCTCTCTGGCGTGCACGAACAGGCAAGCGGCGGCGGACTGTTGATCGGCGTTGATTTGGTCAAAGCCACCGAGTTGCTGCAACCGGCCTACGACGACGCGCTGGGCGTCACCGCGGCCTTCAACCTGAATGTGTTGCTGCACCTGAACCGCTTGATCGGCAGCAACTTTTCGCCTCGAGATTGGCAGCATGTGGCGTTGTTCAACATCGAACGTTCGCGCATCGAAATGCATCTGGAAGCGCGCGGCGCGCTCACCGTGAATTGGCCCCAAGGCGAACGACGCTTTGAGCAAGGCGAACGTTTGCACACCGAAAATTCATACAAGTACACCGCCGACGGATTTGCGGCTTTGCTCAGCTCAGCAGGCTTCAAAAACAGCCAGCGCTGGCTGGACGACAAAGGCTGGTTTGCGGTTTTCTGGGCGAGCAGCTGAAACGCAACTGGCCGGTGCCGTCGGTGCGCGCCCATTGCGCGCCCGTTGTTCGCCATGTGCGCGCCAAGTGCGCAGTCAACCCGCGCTCAATGCGCGTTAAGAAACCGAATCAACTTTTCACGCGACAGACTCAGCGCCTGCGCGTTGCCACCCACCGTCACACCTTGACCCGGGTTCGCGCCGTTGGGAACGTCTTTGCGCTGCCGCAGTGGGGCCGTGGAATCAAAGCCGTGGAAGGCGTCGGGGAAGGCCTCGATTTCGATTTGGGCGGCCGTCCGCTCGGCGCTGCGGCCTTGCTCTGCCAAGCGCTTGCACGGCAGCGCGGGCGTCCAGTCGTCGGCGTCGCCCACCAACAACAGCAAATCGGCGCTGGGAAGATAGCCGCGCTTCAGTTCAGCCTCGCAGCCAGGGTAGAAAGCGACCGCGAAACTGGGCTTCACTGCCGCGTTGGCGACGTCGGCGTCGCGCTTGTTGGTGGCAGCCAGCACCGCGCTGCCGCCGTTGGACCAGCCGATCAAACCAATTTTTTGAGCGTCTACTTGAGGTTGCTGGGCCAGCCATTCGATTGCAGCCAGCGCGTCTGAACGCCGATGCTGAATGGTGACTTGGCGCGTGCCGAGCTTTTGTGTGCACAGCTCGCGCTCGCCGCGCGGCGTGAGCGAGTCCACCACCAGCGCATGTGTGCCCTGGTTTTGAAGCAGTTCAACGTATTCACGGAAGCGCAAGCTGAGTTCGCCCTTGGCGTTGTACGGCCCGCCGCAGCCGTGCATCAACACCACTGCCCTCGAGCGCTCTGGCGCCCCGGCGCTGCGCGGGGCAAGCGCCCAAAACGCCTTCAGCAACACGGGTTCAGGACGCGATTTGTCCAGACTTGCAAAGCCCACTTCAGTGAACGCTGCAGCCGCGTGGGCGCTGTGAGCAACGGCGCAGATGCAGGCAAGCAAACCACGCACGCAGCACGCTGTGAAATTTAGCTTCGGTGATTTCGAACCCATGTCCAACTCAATTCAAACGTCTTTCGAACTCACGTCAAACGCCGCCCGCCGCCAACGCTTCGCGAACTGCGGCCACCTGTCGGCGCGAAACCGCCAGCCATTCGTCGACCGGAGCCACGCGCACCGCCCAAGCCTCGCCTGCACCTGCGCCCGCACCCGCCTCGGCGGCGTCGTCATCACTGCCTGCCAACACGCGCCGCTCGAGTGCCAAAACTGCTTTGCAAGCCACCAAGGCATTGCGGTGGATGCGAATGAAGCGCGGCTCGGTTTGACGCGTCAGGCGCTGCTCCAGATCGCTGAGCGAGTCGTCGAGCAAATGGGTGCTGCTTGCTGTGCGCAGCGTGACGTATTTGAGCTCGGCTTTGAGGTACAGGACATCGGCCACGGGCACCCTCACCAGCCGTCCCCGGTCGTTGACAACGAGCACCGGATTCAAATCGGCGGCTTGGACTGCGCCTGTGTCGAGGGGGGTCGACGCGGCGTTTGCGCTGACCAGGCTCAGGCGCTGCGCCACCCGCGCCAGCGCGGCTTGCAAGCGCTCACGGCGAACCGGTTTGGTGAGGTAGTCCACGGCGTCCAGGTCGAATGCTTTCAGTGCGTGCTCAGCGTGCGCTGTCACGAAAACAATCGCAGGTGCACGCGCTTGCGCGGCAAGAGGTGTCGATGGAGACCGCGAAGACTGCGCCTTCAATTCGTCGGCCAATTGCAAGCCGTCGCGCCCTGGCATGCGCACATCGAGCAAGAGCACATCGCATTCACGCGTGGCCAACCAAACCAGCGCCTGCGTGGCGTTGGCGGCCTCGCCCACAACGTCACAAAGCGGCTCGACGCATTCTTCGATCAACCTGCGCAAACGCATGCGCGCAAGCTCTTCGTCGTCCACCAAGAGCACGCGCAGTTTCGTTGTGGCGGTTATGTTCATGGATAGGTGAGTCGGCGTGGGCAGAGGTGCGGGCGGGGGCGTAGTCTCATGAGGCCGCCTCTACAACGGCACAACGATCTTCACGCGAAACACGTCGCGGTCCAGCTCTGCTTCAAACTGCGCCGCCACGTCGTGCATCAGCCGCAAGCGTTCGCGCACATTGGCCAGGGCGATGCCGTGGCCCGGGTTGCTGCTGCCGCCCTGCACCGTATTGACAATCGAGACCACCGCGCGGCCGCGATGCACTTGGGTGCGTATGCGCACCGTGCCGCCTTCC
>JBBRGA010000156.1:0-7811 GCA_038241115.1 Burkholderiales bacterium
GATGTCCAGCTCCTGGCTGAAAAAAATCCGTTCATGAGCATGTGGCTGAGGGCTGCCAACATGCTGGTCAATATGGCGCGCGGCAACATCAACGCAGAGGCGAAACGCCAATCGAGGGCGGCTCCTGTGAGCGCCGTCAAGCCACAAAACTCCGCCCGGTTCACCAAGGCAACGGGCGAAATCTCCGGCGTCCCAAAGGAAGCCTTGCCCACGGCAGCAAGGCGGAAGAAAAAGACCAATCTTCAAGCAGCCACACGGTGCTGAGCAAAGACTTCGGGCCAATTGCCCGCAACGATTGATTCATGGCAAAACGCGCAGGCACTTCCCCGTGGGCCAAGCTTTTCACCCGCAATATGTCGACGTTGAATCGCTTGACGTTTAGCGCTGTCGCGCGATCCGCAGGTCGAGCTGCCAAACCCAGTATGGCGAAGCGAAAGGCGCCTGCCCCCTTGGGCGATTGGCTTTCTGGCTTTGTGTTGGGTCCGACCGGGCCTCGGCGCTACCGGGTGTTTCGCCCATCAGGCGTTGCGTTGGGTGAGCGCTTGCCATTGATGGTGATGCTGCACGGCTGCGCCCAGGACGCCCAAAGCTTTGCCGCGAGCACGCGCATGAACGTCGTGGCAGCGCGCGAGCGCTTCTTGGTGCTGTATCCGGAGCAGGATCGCCTGTCGAACCCGCAGGGCTGCTGGAACTGGTTTGACACCCAGTCTGGCCGGGCGAAAGGCGAGGCCGCATCGATCATGCTGGCCATCGATCAGGTGTGCGTTCTTTACTCGGCAGATCGAGACCGGGTCGCCGTTGCCGGAATGTCTGCTGGCGCGAGCATGGGGCGCGGTTGGTGACGCGCCGTCCTGAGCGCTTTGACCTCCAGCCACCGACCTCCAACCACGACCGACTTTGCATAGAGGCATCGGCGTGATCGTGGCCGATGAGCGGCGGGCGACATCAAGCCCTTGCGACAAATTCTCGGCGTCCACTGCAACCGCGCTACTGCATGTGCTGTCCGCCGTTGATGGCGATGTTGGCCCCAGTGACGAAGGCCGCTTCTTCCGACGCCAAGTAAATGATCAGCCCCGCCACCTCTTCTGGCTTGCCCAATCGGCCCACCGGAATGTTCGGCAGGATCTTGCTGTCCAGCACTTCCTTGGCGATGGCCGTCACCATCTTGGTTCCGATGTAGCCCGGCGAGATCGTGTTGACCGTCACGCCCTTCTTGGCAACCTCCAGCGCCAGTGCCTTGGTGAAGCCATGCACGCCGGCCTTGGCGGCTGAGTAGTTGGTCTGACCGAAAGCTCCCTTGGAACCGTTGACCGAAGAAACATTGATCACGCGCCCCCAGCCTTTCTCGACCATCGCGTCGACCACCTGTTTGCTCATGTTGAACAGGCTGTCGAGGTTGGTGCGCATGACCGCATCCCAATTGACTTTGTCCATTTTTTTGAAAGTCATGTCGCGCGTGATGCCCGCGTTGTTGACCAGCACGTCGATTGCACCGAGCTTGGCTTGCACAGCGGCCACGGCGTTTGCGCAGGAATCGAAGTCGGCCACGTCGCAGAGCACGGCCACGATGTCGTAGCCTTTGGCCTTCATCTGGGCGACCCACTCGGTTTGGGTCTTGTTGCCTGGTGAATACGTCACTGCCACTTTGTATCCGGCATCTGCCGTCTTGATGGAGATGGTTTCGCCCAGACCACCCATTCCGCCGGTGACCAGCACCACGTGTTTGGTGTTCATATTCATGTTCGCGTTCATGTTTTTGCTCCAGTCAGATGAATGTCAATGCAGACTGTCAAAGCCGCTCGAAGACAGCCGCGATGCCTTGCCCGCCGCCGATGCACATCGTCACCAGCGCGTAGCGTCCGCCACCGCGGTGCAACTCATAGATCGCCTTGGTGGCGAGGAACGCGCCGGAGCATCCGATCGGATGGCCGAGCGCGATGGCACCCCCATTGGGATTGACTTTTTTCAGATCGAGCTCCAACCCACGGGACACAGCGATCGCTTGCGCAGCAAAGGCTTCATTGCTCTCGATCACATCCATCTGATCGAGCGTCAGTCCGCCTTTTTTTAACGCCAGCTTCGTCGCCGGGATCGGGCCTTCGCCCATGATCTCGTTGGGCACACCAGCCACGGCGTAGGACATCAGCCGCGCCATGGGTTTGTGGCCCGCGGCGGCGGCCACGGCTGCATCGGCCAGCACAAAAAAAGCCGCACCGTCGTTGATGCCCGAGGCGTTGCCCGCCGTCACCGAGCCGTCTTTCTTGAAGGCTGGCTTCATCTTCGCCAGCGTCTCCATGGTGGTGCCGGGCTTCACATGCTCGTCGGTGTCGAAAGTGACTTCGCCCTTGCGCGTTTGGCGCACGATGGGAACGATTTGCGACTTGCACCGCCCCTCGGCGATGGCGGCTGCAGCGCGGCGGTGCGACTCCACCGCCAACGCGTCCTGCTCTTCGCGGGTGATGCCCCATTTGGTGACCAGATTCTCGGCCGTGATGCCCATGTGGCCCGCGCCAAAAGGGTCGGTCAGGGTGGCCACCATCATGTCCACCAGCTTGGTGTCGCCCATGCGTGCGCCGGTGCGCATGGCCGCCGACAAGTAGCCTCCGCGGCTCATCACTTCGACTCCCCCGCCAACGCCGTAATCGCAGTCGCCCAGCAGGATGTTCTGCGCGGTGGTCACGATGGCCTGCAAGCCTGAAGAGCACAGCCGGTTCACCGACATCGCGACCGACTCCATGGGCAGCCCGGCCTGGATCGCCGCGACCCGCGCGACATACGGGAACCGGCTTTCTGTCGGGATGGTGTTGCCCACCGTCACGTAATTGATGGCCTTCGGGTCCACACCCGAACGCGCGACCGCTTCCTTCATCACCGTGCCCGCCAGCTCGGCCGGTTCGATGTCGGCCAAAGCGCCGCCGAAGGTTCCAATGGCCGACCGGGCCGCACCCAACACCACCACATCGCGATTGCCCATGACACCTGTCCTCATGACGTTTCTCCTTTTCAAACGGTTTGGTTGAGATCGAGCTTCGGCCTGCAATGCCTCTCAGATCAATGCAGGTGCCGACACCGACTCGACTTACTTTGGCGTGACCAGCGCCTTGATCTCTTGCAACTGGTGCGTCGCGCGCTTCGTGATGCTGGCCATCGCCTCGGACTGCGCGTGCTGCGCCATCTCGGCCAGTTCTTTCATGTGGGCCAGCGTCTTCTCGAAGCCTTTGCGAACAACTTCGCCTTGCTTGCCCACATCGACCGCGCCACCGCCCACCAGACTCTTGGCCGCCTCCTGCATGCCTTGCATGGCTTGGGTCAGCATTTCGCTTTGTTTGCTGGCCAGCGCCTGCATCGAAGCCAGGCTGGCGGCATTGGCCTCGACCAACGCCTGGATGTCCTTGCGACGGGCCTCGACGATGGCCGCCATGTCGATTCCCGGCATCTTGAACTTCGCCATCATGGCTGTCACGTCGGTCACGTCGCTGAAGGCTGGAGTTTGCTTTGTGGCCTCTGTCTTGGCTTCTGTCTTGGTGTCTGTTTTCGAGCCTGTTTTCATGTCTGTCTCCTGGGCTGGGGTTGCGTCGCCAGTGCGTCGGCGACTCACGTCAATGAATTTTTCGCTGTGCGCAAAGGCTCAATGTCCCGACGCGCCAGACGCGCCAATACCGGTCTCAGAGCGCACTTGCTGCGCGACGAAGCCAGCCCGGTCCTGCGCTGCGCGTGGGCTGCGGTCGAGAATCGAGACAAGCCAGATGCCGACAAAACCGATGGTCATCGAGAACAACGCGGGTGAGGCATACGGGAACAGCGCCGAGCCTTTGGGATTGCCCAGCGTGACCTCCCACACCGCCGGTGAAACCAGCGTCAGCAGCACCGACGAGGCCAGTCCCAAGAAGCCGCCGACCACCGCGCCGCGGGTCGTGCAGTCTTTCCACAGCACCGACATCAGCAGCACCGGAAAATTGGCCGACGCCGCAATGGCGAATGCCAGGCTCACCATGAAGGCGATGTTCTGTTTCTCGAACGCAATGCCCAGCACCACGGCCACGATGCCCAAAGCGACGGTGGTGATGCGTGACACTTTCAATTCAGCAGCGCTGTCCGCCTTGCCCTTCATGATGACGGTCGAGTACAGGTCGTGCGACACCGCCGAAGCGCCCGACAAAGTCAGCCCCGCCACCACCGCCAAGATGGTGGCAAACGCCACCGCCGAGATAAAGCCCAGGAACACATTGCCGCCGACTGCGTTGGCCAGATGAATGGCCGCCATGTTGCCGCCGCCGAGCAGGCCGCCCTTGGCATCCAGAAACTGCGGGTTCGTGAGCACGAAGGTGATCGCGCCGAAGCCGATGATGAAGGTCAGGATGTAGAAGTAGCTGATCCAGGTGGTGGCCCACAGCACCGACTTGCGTGCCTCTTTGGCATTCGGCACGGTAAAGAAGCGCATCAGGATGTGCGGCAGCCCTGCGGTGCCAAACATCAGCGCCATGCCGAAGCTGATGGCCGAAATCGGGTCTTTGATGAAACCGCCCGGACCCATGATCGAAAAGCCCTGTGCGGCCGCGTCTTGTGGTGACTTGCCCGCAGCCGCGGCGATGCCGGTCTTCACTTCCACCGCTTTCGCAAACATCGCCTCGGGGCTGAATCCGAAGTGATACAGCACCATGAAGGCCATGAACGTTGCCCCGGCCAGCAACAAGCAGGCCTTGATGATCGGTACCCAGGTGGTGGCGGTCATGCCGCCGAACAGCACGTAAACCATCATCAGCGCACCGACGATGACCACTGCGATCCAGTATTCAAGCCCGAACAACAGCTTGATCAACTGTCCCGCGCCGACCATCTGGGCGATCAGATAAAAAGCCACGACGATCAGCGTGCCCGAGGCCGCGAACACGCGCACCGGCGTTTGCGAAAAACGAAAAGCGGCCACGTCGGCGAAGGTGAACTTGCCCAAATTGCGCAGTCGCTCGGCCAGCAAGAACGTGACGATGGGCCAACCCACCAGAAAGCCAATGGAGTAAATCAGCCCGTCAAAGCCACCGACCATCACCGCAGCCGAGATGCCCAGAAACTACGCGGCCGACATGTAGTCGCCGGCAATCGCCAGGCCGTTCGACCATCATTGCCAGGGTCAGCGTCCAGCCAAAACGCGTGCGCCTGGCCTTCAGGGCCTGATAGTTCGGATCGTTCAGGATGCGGGTGGTCAGATCGGTTGCCATGGTCAATACCTTTCGCCGAGCTGGCCCAGTACGGCTGGGTTCTCGATGGTCGAGATGTCTTGCGTGACAGGCAGGTCTGCTGCGATGTTTCGCAGCAGCCGACGCAGAATTTTTCCGCTGCGCGTCTTGGGCAGGTTGTCGCCAAAGCGGATGTCCTTGGGCTTGGCAATCGGGCCAATTTCTTTCGCAACCCAATCACGCAATTTCTTGGCGATGGCTGCGGCCTCTGAGCCCGTCGGACGCGGCCCCTTCAACACCACGAAAGCGCAAATCGCCTCGCCAGTGGTCTCGTCGGGTCGGCCGACGACTGCGGCCTCGGCCACCAGTTCTTTGCAACTCACCAGCGCCGATTCGATCTCCATCGTGCCCATGCGGTGGCCGCTGATGGTGAGCACATCGTCGATACGGCCGGTGATGGTGAAGTAGCCCGTGTCCTTGTCCCGAACCGCGCCGTCGCCCGCGAGGTAGTAACCCCTGAGTTCGAACGGGAAGTAGCTGGTCTTGAAGCGTTCGGGGTCGCCCCAGATCGTTCGGATCATGCTGGGCCAAGGCTTTTTAATGACCAACAGGCCGGGCTGACCGTTGGGCACATCGTCGCCGAGTTCGTCAACGATGGCGGCGGCGATGCCCGGAAATGGCAGCGTGCACGACCCCGGCACCAGCGCAGTGGCCCCGGGCAGCGGCGTGATCATGTGGCCACCGGTTTCGGTCTGCCAGAAGGTGTCGACGATGGGGCAGCGGCCGCCGCCGATGTTCTGGTAGTACCACTCCCAGGTGGCAGGATTGATCGGCTCGCCGACCGAGCCGAGGATGCGCAAGCTCGACAGATCGTAGCGGTCCGGGTGCACCGCAGGGTTCGCCTCTGCCGCTTTGATGAGCGAGCGGATGGCCGTGGGCGCGGTGTAGAACACGCTCACCTTGTGGTCTTGAATCATCTTCCAGAACCTGCCTGCATCCGGATAAGTCGGGATGCCCTCGAACACGACCTGCGTGGCGCCGAGCGCGAGCGGCCCGTAGGCGATGTAGGTGTGGCCGGTGACCCAGCCGATGTCGGCGGTGCACCAGAACACGTCGTCGGGTTTGAGGTCGAAGGTCCACTGCGTGGTGACCGCGGCATGCAGCAGATAGCCGCCGCTGGAGTGCTGGACGCCTTTGGGCTTGCCGGTCGAGCCCGAGGTGTAGAGCAAAAACAAAGGGTGCTCTGCGCCGACCCATTCGGGCTCGCAGGTCGCGCTCTGCACCTGCGTCTCTTCGTGCAGCCAGAGGTCGCGCGGCGAATGCCACGCCACTGCACCGCCGGTGCGGCGGTACACGACCACGTGCTGCACGCTTTCACAGCCTCCGAGCGCCAACGCTTCATCGACGACGGCTTTCAGCGGCAAGTGCTTGCCGCCCCTCACCTGCTCGTCGGCGGTGAGCACCATCACGGCACCGGCTCCTTCGATCCGGTCACGCAGGCTTTGCGCAGAAAAGCCGCCGAACACCACCGAGTGCGTGGCGCCGATGCGCGCGCACGCCTGCATCGCGACCACGCCCTCGATGCTCATCGACATGTAGATGACCACGCGGTCACCCTTTTTCACGCTGCGCGCACGCAGCGCGTTGGCCAGACGACAGGTGCGCACCAGCAAGTCGTGATAACTGATGCGCGTGACCTGGCCGTCGTCGGCCTCGTAGATCAGGGCCGTCTTGTTGCCCAAGCCGCGTTCGACCTGCCG
The DNA here is from genome assembly GCA_038241115.1 of Burkholderiales bacterium. Classification (GTDB taxonomy): domain Bacteria; phylum Pseudomonadota; class Gammaproteobacteria; order Burkholderiales; family Burkholderiaceae_C; genus JANYJJ01. Next base: position 6,935 of record JBBRGA010000156.1, read on the forward strand.
GTCCAGGCAGTTGTACGAGACGTTCAGCGTGCCGTCTTCAAACCACTTGAAGAACGGCGCTTGGCTGTCGTCGAGCGACTTGCTGAAGGGCGTGTTCCAACTGATGAACTCTCGCGCCAACCGCGCCCAGTAAGCGCTGTGGTCGGCCTCGGCTTCGGCCACCAATGCGTCGTAGGCCGTCCTGCCGGAGACAAACGCAGATTCGCTGAGTTGGGTTGGTGGAGGGAACTTGCCGAGTGCTGACTGACCCATTCTGATTTCCGTGTTGGCAGCGCGAGATGTCGCCACTTGCTTGGGTCAGCATGGCCTCTTTGCCGACGCAGACCTTGCGCGCCGTCAAGTGCGCACATGTCTGTTTGCGCACAGGCAGCAAGCGGATGCGCTCGCGCTGCCGTTCGAAGATGCTTCGTTCGACGTGGTTTGCTGCCAGTTTGGCGCGATGTTTTTCCCGGACCGGGCCGCCGGCTACGCCGAAGCTCGTCGCGTGCCGAGTTGAGTCGCGCATCGTCGGCACTCGAGGTGGCCACGGCCTATTGCCAGGGAACGCCGCTGCGCACCGAAATCGAGGCGCGAGATGCCAACTCTCTTCAGCGCGCCACAGACCGAGCGATGCGGACGATCGCCAGCCGCCAGGGCGATGGGTCAGTCACCGGCAAAATTCAGGCCCATGTGATCGTGGCGGCGGGCTGACACAGTCCCGCAGAGCGGGAGGCCAAAGCCAGTGTGGCGGGTGCGGCCTCAGACGCCATGGTTCAGGGTCGCAAAACGCCAAAAACCTGCGCCGTGCAGGGCTGCGTCCCGTACCGCGCACAATCCGCGCAACTCCCAAAGGACAGGCGAACATGAAAGCAAACACCGCGGCCGTCGTCCGCATGAG
>JBBRGA010000157.1:0-7674 GCA_038241115.1 Burkholderiales bacterium
AGCCACCAGCGTGATTCCGCTGGGTATCGCGATGGGTGTGTTGTTGATCGGCTTGAATTTCATCACCAATGTGTATTGGGCCGCGCCCTTCTTCATTTTTCTGGGTGCCATTGGCGGCTTCTTGGTGGTGCCAATGAACGCATTGCTACAACACCGCGGCCACAACCTGATGGGCGCAGGTCGCTCAATCGCTGTACAGAACTTCAACGAGCAGGCCTGCATTTTGGGCATGGGCGCGTTCTATGCCGGCATGACGAAGTGGGGCCTGTCGGCGTTTGTGGCCATCACCGTCTTCGGCATCACCATCGCCGTCACCATGACCGTGATCCGCCAATGGCATCTAAGTAACTGCGTGAAGCACAAGGCTGAGGTCGATCACCTTCTTGCTCTGGCGCGAAGCGACACCCACTGAAGAAATTACGAGCGACGCCTGACGTCGCGGCGCAGAAAAATTCCTTGCGCATCTCCACGCGATTTCTGGGGGTCAGAGCCAAAGCGACAATCTGACTGGTGCCTGCCTCCCGTTTGAATCTCCCCGTCCTGGCTCTGCTGTTCAACGCGCTTGTTTGGGGCGCGTCATGGTGGCCGTTCCGGCAGCTGCAGGACTTGGGCGTACACCCGCTGTGGGCCACCGTGGTGATCTATTTGATCTCGGTCACGCTCATCATGGTCCTGCGCCCCAAAGCCTTGCTCGAAGTGCTGCGCGCACCTTCTTTGTGGGTGCTGCTGCTGGCCGCAGGCACGACCAACGCCACCTTCAACTGGGCTGTGGTCATCGGTGACGTGGTGCGCGTCATATTGCTGTTTTATCTGATGCCGCTGTGGAGTGTGTTGCTGGCCCGTGTGCTGCTGAACGAGGAAGTTACAGCGGCCGCAGCCATTCGCGTGATGTTGGCGCTGGTGGGTGCGGCCGTGGTGCTGTGGCCAGATCAGCCCGTGACTTGGCAAACGCTGCACATGAGCCTGCCTTTGCCGCAGTCCCTTCCCGACTGGTTGGGCGTGTTGGGCGGCTTCTGCTTTGCACTCAACAACGTGATGCTCAGGCGCGAGGCGCACCGCTCCGAGGAAGCTCGCGCCTTGGCGATGTTTGGCGGCGGCATGCTGGTGGCCGGCGCGCTGGCTTTGCTGCTGGCAACGCAGGGGCGCGTTCCCTGGCCACCCGCAGCCGCAGCACCTTGGGTGCTGTGGGCGCTGGGCATGAGCGCGCTGTTTTTAGTGAGCAACCTGGCGTTGCAATACGGCGCTTCACGCCTGAGCGCCAGCGTCACGGCGGTGGTGCTGGTCAGCGAAGTGGTGGTGGCCTCTGGAACGGCGGTGGCCTTCGGTGCGGGCACATTGAACGCACAGCTTTTGGTCGGTGGCTGTCTGATTGTTCTGGCATCGGTGCTGTCGGCTGTGCAAAGACAGGGCGAACGCTGAAAACCAACCAACAAAGACGCAGCCGCTACCATTCGAATCGGTTTTTTATCGTCCACCACCGGAGCCTTGTGATGAGCAACCCCACCAGTATTTACGACTTCGAAGCCACCTCTATCGACGGCAAAACTGCCTCTCTCGCGGCACAGCGCGGCAAGGTCTTGCTCATCGTCAACACCGCCAGCGCCTGTGGCTTCACGCCGCAATTCGGCGGGCTCGAAGCACTGTGGAAAAGCCTGAATGCCAAGGGCTTGACCGTGGTGGGATTTCCGAGCAACGAGTTCGGTGCGCAAGACCCCGGCAGCGATTCTGAAATCTCGTCGTTTTGCCAAGTCAACTACGGTGTGAGCTTCCCGATGATGGCCAAGGTCAAGGTGAACGGTGCCGACGCCCATCCGCTGTGGAAGTGGCTCACCAAAGAAGCGCCGGGCCTGCTGGGCAGCCAGGCGGTGAAGTGGAACTTCACCAAGTTTCTGGTCGGCAAAGACGGCCAGGTCATCAAGCGCTATGCACCCACCGACACACCCGAATCGATACGCGCCGACATCGAACGCGCGTTGTCTGCTTGAGCGCTCAGCACCTACAGGCAAGCGCCATGTTCCGACACATCGATGCCTACGCCGGCGACCCCATCCTCACCTTGAATGAAGCCTTCGGCAAAGACCCGCGGCCTCACAAGATCAACCTCAGCATCGGCATCTACTTTGACGACGCTGGCAAGTTGCCGGTGATGCGCGCGGTGCGCGAGGCCGAAACCGCGATGCTGCAACACATCGGACCGCGCTCTTACCAGCCGATGGAGGGCGCGGCCAACTACCGCAGCGCGGTTCAACACCTGCTGTTCGGCGAGCAGCACGAGGCCGTGCTCAGCGGGCGCATCGCCACCGTGCAGACCATCGGCGGCTCGGGCGGCTTGAAGGTCGGAAGCGACTTCTTGAAGCGCTACTTCCCCGGCGCCAACGTCTGGGTCAGCGACCCGACGTGGGACAACCACCGCGCCATGTTCGAAGGCGCCGGCTTCACGGTCCACACCTACCCGTACTACGACTCGGCCACGGGCGCGCTGAACTTCAGCGCCATGTTGCAAGCCTTCAAAGGTGAAAGCAGCAATGCCCAAGGCTTTGGCATCCCCGAGGGCAGCATCGTGCTCATGCACGCCTGCTGCCACAACCCCACCGGCGTCGATTTGACCGCCGCACAGTGGGCCGAGTTGATTCCCGTCATCAAAGCGCGCCGCCTGATCCCGTATCTGGACATCGCCTACCAAGGCTTCGGTGACGGCATCACCGAGGACACCTTTGCGTTGTTGGCGTTGACCGAAGCGGGCATCAGCTTCTTTTGCGCCAGCTCGTTTTCCAAGAGCTTCTCGCTTTACGGTGAACGCTGCGGCGCGCTCAGCGTCGTCTGCCCCGACCGCGCTCAGGCCGAGTTGGTGCTCGGACAAATGCGCGCCACGGTGCGCAAAAATTACAGCAGCCCACCCACCCACGGCGGCCAAATCATCGCCCGCGTTTTGCAGACGCCGGCTCTGTATGCGCAGTGGGCAGATGAGCTGAACACGATGCGCGAGCGGATCAAAACCATGAGGCAGCGCCTGCACGCCGTGCTGCAACAAAAGCTGCCCGGCAAAGACGTCGGCTACTTCCTGACCCAACGCGGCATGTTCAGCTACACAGGGCTGAGCACCGAGCAAGTCGACACGCTGCGCGAAGAACACGCGGTGTATTTGGTGCGCTCCGGGCGCATGTGCGTGGCGGGGTTGAACTCAGGCAATGTGGAAGCCACGGCAGTGGCAATGGCAGCGGTGCTGGCTTAGGCTCAATCCTGTCTGTTAATCCTGTCTGTTAATCCTGTCTCTCAATCCCGAACTCTCAATCCCGAACTCTCAATCCCGAACACTCAACCTGACTCCGTTCGACTTGAAGTGCAATTTCCGATCATCCTGAGGTATCGAAGGAAGGGTCAGCGTGGGACTTCGATAACTCAGCCCGAACGGGTCTAGTTTGTATTTTGTGTGTTGACGGCAGCCCACCTGCGCTTCGCAAAGCCCATAAAAAAAGCCGGTGCGTCGCACCGGCTTTTTAATTTCAATCCGCCAAGACCACGGCGGACCAAATACTTCAGCTCACTTCAAGTGACCGTTGATCAGCTTGGTCATCTCAAACATCGAGACTTGCGCTTTCTTGAAGATTTCTTTCAGCTTGGCGTCGGCATTGATCATCGTGCGCTTCGCGGCATCTTGAAGGGTGTTCTTCTTGATGTATTCCCAAACCTTCTTCGTCACCTCGGTGCGCGGCACGGGGGTGGCACCAATGATTGCAGCGAGTTGCGCGCTGGGGGTCATGGGTTTCATGAAGGCGGCGTTGGGAGTGCGCTTTTTCGCAGGATCAGTCACCTTCTTCGCGGCGGCTTTCTTTGCTGGTGCTTTTGCTGGTGCTGCGGCTTTCTTGGCCGGGGCAGCTTTCTTGGCCGCTGGCGCGGCCGCAGTCACCTTCTTCGCAGGGGCTGCCGCTTTTTTCGCGGGAGCAGCTTTTTTGGCCGGAGCCTTTTTCGCAGTTGCCATTTTGAATTTCTCCATCAGTCGATTGGTTGATGTGCCGGGCTGGGTGAGAGCCGCGTGGACTCTCGTTTCTCTCAGGCACCGGACGCGGCGAATAGTAATGCCTGCATGTCGCGCTGAGAAGCTGTTTTCATAGGAGAAACGCGCAATCTCGCTGCGGACAAGCGGCTTTTGTCGCGGGCATGCATCAAAGCAGTCGTCCAAGCGCGCGCAACAGGCGCCATGGCGATGTGCGCATCGCATGCATCCCTGGCCAACCCGTCGCGTGGCGCGCTATTCTCGTGTCATGAAAATCATCATTCGCTGGATACTTTTGGCAGCGGCCTTGCTGCTTGTGGCGCACTTGTATTCGGGTGTGTCGGTGCAAAACTTCACCTCCGCCTTGATCGCGGCGTTCGTGTTGGGCTTGCTCAACACTCTGGTGCGGCCCATCTTGGTGTTGCTGACCTTGCCGGTGACGGTGATCACGCTGGGCCTGTTTTTATTCATCATCAACGCGCTGATGTTTTGGGCCGCCGCCAACATGCTCGACGGCCTGACCGTCACGGGCTTCAAAGCGGCCTTGATCGGCTCGCTGATTTACAGCCTGTGCGGCATGGTGATTGATGTGGCGATGGAGCGCATCTTCACGAAGAAAATGATTTGAGTCGAGCCGCCGAAGGCACAGCACGCAGGCAAGTCAGGCAGGCGTACCAACCACCTTCGGCAGGCCTCACACAGCGCGCCGGGCCGGCTTTGACAACGCGATGCGAAACGTACTTGTCGGCCCATCAACTGAGCTTGCCGCATCACGCCGGCTGGTCAGAGATGCGGTGAACGCCGGGCGCACGATGTAGCGAAAACGCTGTTCAGTGGTGGTGATGACTTTGGGGTCGGCGGCTGTGCGTATGCCTTTGCCCCACACCAAGCGCGCCGCGGCGCCAAACGGCAAAGGGCGCTTGCACCCCAGCAGCAAGATGCGCTCGACCGCGGCCTTGTGTTTTTTTGGGTCCAGGCCTCGGGCCTTCAACCACTGCACGCGCTCGTTGCCCGCGACCACGCGCACGCCGATGCGCTCAGCGGTGCCGCCCACTTCGCACCATGCGTTGAGCAGCACCGTACTTTCAACAGCAGCGCCGTTCAAGCGCAGCGCAAAGGTCGGGTCTTCGGTGATCTGCGAGCCCTCCGACGGCTCGACGCTGGTCACCGCCGGACCGCCGGTGCTGAAGCTGTATTCACGCGCGCCGCTTGGCAACGTTGAAGCTGCTTTCCATTCGGCCTTCAGCGTCAACACGCAGCGGGTGCCTGGCGGCAAGGCCTCAGAAAAGTCGTACAGCCAGACCCGATCATTGGCCCAGCGGCCCGAGCCCGAAGGCACCGCACCCTGACAGCTCAGGCTCACTGGGTCAGGCAGGCGCGCGCCGCCAGAAGCTGAATCAGGCAGGCGAGCGCCGCCAGAAGCTGAATCGGGCAGGCGCACGCCGCCCGAAGACACCACGGCATTCAAGAACTTCACGCTGATTTGCCGCACCAGCGCCACCTCACCTTGCGGGCTGACGGCTGCGATGGTGGGGGTCGGGGTCGGGGTTGCGGCAGCGGTTGCGGCGGAAGTTGCGGCGGCGGTTGCGTCTGCACAGACGCCGGTCCAGGCCAGAAGGCCGACTGCGGCGGCCGTGGTGAATCTGCGAAAACTGAGGCTCGCGGCGTGCGCTGCGCCAGCTGGGTGTGGAGGTCCCGGGCGTGGAGGTCCCGGGCGTGGAGATCCCGGACGTGGAGATCCCATCAGCCCGCCTTCTGCTCCTCGGCACTCAGCGCCTTGCGCTGCGCCTCGATGTCGCGCAGGCGCGAATCGATCACCGAAGCTTCGATGAAGTCGGCGCTGGCGGAAGCTGTGGCCGACGCTGCGCCAACATTGCGCCTGGCCAAGCGCTGGCCTGCACGCAAACGGTCGATGGCGCCCACCCAATCGCCCAACGCATAGCGCGCCTCGGCATCTGCCCGCAGGGATCGCAGCGGCTGGTTCAGCGCGCCCCAGACCTGTCCCAGCGACGACCACGCTTCGACGTCCTGGCGGTACGTCGCCACCCAGGTTTGCAAGGCCTCGGCGCTGCGGGTCAGGCGCGACAGGTTCAGCGAGGCTGGCGAGCCTGCGCTCAAGGCGATGCGGGCGTTCAGCAACAACACAGGCCGCGACGTGGCTTGACCCGAGGCGTCTTGCGAAAAGGGCGCCAGCACCTCCACCGCGCGCGCGATGTTGCCGCGCTCCAATTGCGACTGTGCGTTCAACAACGCCAAGGCGCGCTCGGCACGTGCGTCGGCACGCGGGTTGAATTGAATCAACGACTGCGCACGCAGCAGCGATTTGTCCGCCCGCGCCCACTCGCGCAGCAACGTGGAAGCAAGCGCGCTGGCGCACGCGCTGGCGAGTTTTTCGTTCAAGGGCTGACTGCTGATCTCGGCTTCTGTTTGCACGTCCAAAGCCTGCCAGCGGCGCAGCGCGTCCACGCGCGGGTCCATCAAGACGCGAGCACGCGCCTGCGCCAAGCTGTGCTCCAACACGCTGGGTAGCGATCCAAAGGCGCCCACACCCACAGCCGCGCCCGCACGAGCGCGCGCCTCGCCGATGCGCTCCGTGGTCAGCGGATGGCTGCGCAAATACGGAAAACCGCCGCCGTCATTGAAGCGTGAAGAAGCATCGAGTTTTTCAAACATGGCGGCCATGCCGCCGGCGCTGAAGCCTGCACCGGTCATGACGGAAAACCCGACGCGATCGGCCTCGCGTTCCATGTCGCGCGAAAAGTTGAGCTGGCCTTGGATCGCGACCGCCTGGCTGCCGGTGATGACGGCGTTGGCCGCATCGGTGCTGCGGCTGCGGCTGGCCGCGAGCACGCCCAAAATCAACGCGGCCGCACTGATCAATGACTGCTTTTTGCTGTTGGCAATGCTGCGGGCGATGTGGCGCTGCGTGACGTGCGACATCTCATGCGCCAGCACCGAGGCCAACTCATCGCGCGTGGCCGTCATGGCCATCAAACCCAAGTGAACGCCGACGTAGCCGCCGGGCAATGCAAAGGCGTTCACGCTGCGGTCACGCACCAGAAAGGGCTCCCAGGCAAAGCGCTGATCGACCTCGGCGGTGATCTCACCGCGCTGACGCGCAGCGGCCAGCAAGGGCTGCCAAAGCGACTGCAAATACTCAATCAACACAGGGTCGTCGATGTAGTCAGGGTCGCGTCGAATCTCCCGCATGATTTGGTCGCCCAGCTTGCGCTCAGTGCCCAAATTGAAGTCGTCTGACGCGGTGTCGCCGAGCGCGGGCAAATTGACTTGGGCCTGCGCCGGTGGCGTCAAGCCGGTGCCAAGCAGGGCCGCGGCGCAAGCGGCGCTGAGGAAGCGCTGCGACAAAGAACGTTGCAACACAAAACCCCGCAACACAAACCGCTTGGACGGACGCCGCTGAATAAAGGTCTGATTCAAGTGGGAGCTTTCAGCGAGCAAAACTGTCAGAGTGCGCCTGCGTGCGCGAGGTTCAACTGCGCCTGTCAACAGCCGCCTTCCAGCGTCTGCTGGCATCATGCCACTCCATTCTTCGCCATATTCGTTGCCAGATTGTTTCTCACCATGACAGCCACCCCCACCAGCACAACACTCACTCATTTCGACGGCACCGGTCAGGCCCACATGGTGGATGTGTCTGCCAAGGCCGAGACGCACCGCGT
>JBBRGA010000158.1:0-7667 GCA_038241115.1 Burkholderiales bacterium
CGGTAAACCTGGTCGGCGGAAAAGTTTTCCCAGACCTGCGCCACCACTTCCACCGAGGCGACGAAGCGATCGGCCAGGCAGGCCAGCGCGGCGGCATTGATGGCGCCGGCCGAGGTGCCGCAGATCACGCCGAAAGGCGAGCTGAGCCGCGAGCGGGCCCCGAGCACCTCGCGCCGCAGCCGCGCCAAGGCGCGCAGCACGCCGACTTGGTAGGCGGCGCGTGCGCCGCCTCCGCTGAGCACAAGGGCGGTAAGCGGGGTCTCATGCATGCGGCTATCTTGGTCTGGCGGCGTGCAGGTCAAGCCCGGGAAAGAGGCCTCTAGGGGGCGCTTCTCTTCTGAGATGCTGACGCATGCGCCTGGCACGCATATTCGGCGGTGGCGCCAGACCGCGTCCCAGCTTGGGCCACCGGCATGGTTCGTTGAGACCGGGTGGCTCTTGCTGCGGGTGCGGCGTTGCGGACCATGACATCCACTCAAGGCCATCTGTATGGACAAAAGACATACAATATTGCCACTGCGAACAACATACAAGGCCTTTCCATGTCCGAGACTCAAGAACCCGTCACGATCAGCATTCGCGCCAAAGCGGGGCAGCGTGACCTGATTGATCAGGCCGCCGTTCGCCTGGGCCGCAGCCGCTCTGACTTCATGCTGGAAGCGGCGTGCAGGCAGGCCGAAGATGTGCTGCTCGATCAAACCTACTTCGCGCTCGATGCGAAGGCATTCGCTGCTTTCCAGCAAATGTTGGACAAGCCTGCGGCGCCTACCGACCGGCTGCGCCGCACGCTGAAGGCCGCCGCGCCTTGGGATATGAAGCTGGCCCCGACAAAGATCGCTGGCAAACGCGCGAAGTGACGGCTGAAATGCTGTTGGCACCGCAACCGCTGACTGACACACATGAGGTTGCCGACTTCGATTGCGGCGAGCCGTCTTTGGACGATTGGCTGAAGCGCCGCGCAGCCAAAAACCAATCCAACGGTTCCTCGCGAACCTATGTGGTGTGTGAAGGCAACGTGGTGATTGGCTATTTCTGTTTGGCTGCCGGCGCAATCGGCCACGCGGAGGCGCCGTCTGCGGTCAAGCGCAACCGGCCTGACCCGGTGCCCGTGCTCGTTTTAGGCCGTTTGGCGATACACCGCGATCACCATCAAAAAGGCATCGGCACCGCGCTGCTGAATGACGCCATCCGACGGACTGTTCACGCCGCTGAAATTGCGGGCGTCGCCGCATTGATCGTGCACGCTATATCAGAGCAGGCGCGGCGCTTCTACGCTTCGCGTGGCTTTGTCGAATCGCCTATCAAACCAATGACGTTGTGCTTGATGCTGGCCACAGTCCGCCAAGCCTTGCGTGAGCCTTAGACAACAACCGCCAGGGCCTGGCCGACGCCATCAATCCACCTTCGCGCCCGAGTTCTTCACCACCAACGCCCACTTTGCCGTCTCGGCGGCGATGTAGGCGGCAAATTCGGCCGGTGGCATGCCGCTGGGAATGGCGCCTTGCGACAGCAAACGCTCCTTCAGCGCCGGCGCACCCATGGCTTTGGCGCTTTCTTGTTGCAGGCGGTTGACGATGTCGGCGGGCGTGCCAGCAGGGGCGAGCAGGCCGAACCACGAGCTGGCGTCAAATCCTTTGACCGGGCCGGCTTCGGCGATGCTGGGCAGCTCCGGAATGGCCGCGCTGCGTTGAGCACTGGTCACGGCCAGGGCTTTTAGTTTGCCGGCCTTGATTTGCGGCAGCGCCGAGGGCAGGTTGTCGAACATCAGGTCCATGGTGCCGCCGATCAGGTCGAGCAGCGCCGGGCCCGAGCCTCGGTAAGGAAAGTGAACCATGAAGGTGCCGGTCATGCTTTTGAACAGCTCGCCGCTGAGGTGGATGGACGTGCCGTTGCCGCTGGACGCCATGTTCAATTTGCCGGGGTTGGCACGGGCGTAACGGATCAAGTCCGCCACGCTGTTGATGTTCAGCGCCTGCGCTTTGGCGGGGTTCATCACCAGCACATTGGGCACGCCTGCCACCAAGGTGATGGGCGCGAAATCCTTGATGGGATCAAACGGCATCTTCGGATACAGCGACTGGTTGATGGCGTGCGTACCGACGGTGCCCATCAGCAGTGTGTAGCCGTCGGCGGTCGACTTCGCCACCATGTCTGACCCGACATTGCCGCCTGCGCCAGGCTTGTTGTCGACGATGAAAGTCTGGCCAAACGCCTTGCCCAATTCAGGGGCCAAAGCGCGCGCCAAGATGTCGGTGGTGCCGCCGGGTGCGAACGGCACCACGATGCGAACCGGCTTGGTGGGCCACACGCTGGTGTTGGTGCCGGCGCCATTGGTCTGGGCCAGCAAGCCGCCGGGCAACAGGCCTGGCAACAAGGCCGCGGCGGCGATAAATTGGCGGCGTTGAATCGATGACATGGCTTGACTTTCTGAGTGTGCTGGGTTGGCACGCAGTGTCTCGCAGACACGTTGCGCGTGGCCCTCGGGCTTGCCCGGTTTGTCAGCTTTGCGACACCGCGTACGCGTTCAACCCCATTGATTTGAGGGTGCCCGACCGGTGATGCTTCAAGCCCCGTTTCACCCGAGCTTTGATCACCATGCAACGCAGACAAATTTTGAAAACGCTGGGGGCCGCCGCCCTCACCGGCTCGAGCGCTTGGCACGCTGGCGCGCAAGCCCAAACCGCTGCCTGGCCCGCGCAGCCCATCAAGCTGATGATCGCCTTCCCGCCCGGCGGCCCCACCGACATCACCATGCGCGTGTTGGCCGAAAACGCCAGCAAGGTGCTGGGTCAACCGGTGGTCATCGAAAACAAACCCGGTGCCGGTGGCACGTTGCCGGCCGTGCAATTGCAGCAAAGCAAGCCCGATGGCTACACCTTGGCGCAAATTCCACTCGGCGTGTTTCGTTTGCCGTACACCCAAAAACTCAACTGGGACCCGGTCAAAGACATCAGCTACATCGTCGGCGTCACCGGTTACGCGTTTGGCCTGGTGGTGCCCAGCGACTCGGCCATCAAAACCTGGGCCGACTTTGTGGCTTACGCCAAGGCCAATCCCGGCAAGCTGAGCTACGGATCCACTGGCGTATTGACCAGTCCGCACCTGACGATGGAAGACATCGCGCTGCGTCTGGGGATGGACCTGAACCACATTCCCTACAAGGGCAGCGCCGATTTGATGCAGTCCATTTTGGGCGGCCAGATCATGGCGGCCGCCGACTCGACCGGCTTTTTGCCGCATGTGCAAAGCGGCAAGCTGCGGGTCCTCAACACTTGGGGCGAGAAACGCTTGCCCAAGTTTCCGGATGTGCCCACCTTGAAAGAGCTGGGCCTGAACATGGTGCAAGCCTCGCCTTACGGCATCGGCGCGCCCAAAGGCATGGATCCGGCCTTGGTGAAGCGCATCCACGACGCCTTTCTGCAGGCCATGGAGATGCCGAGCCACGTGGAGGTGCTGGGCAAATACGACCAGCAGCTCATGCACATGAACCCGCAGGAATACAGCAAATTTGCCGAGGAAACCTTCCGCCGCGAGAAGGCCTTGGTGGACAAGCTGGGCCTGGCCCGGCCCAGTTGAGTCGCTAAAACAAGGATCGCTGCAGGGGGGCCCTGTGTGACTGCAGGACCTGTTGAGCCCGATGGCCGGGGCCCGCGGGAAGGAATCGCGGCAGCTCGTCAAGCGACATCGGCCGCGATTCCAGAACTTGTGGCGAGCGGCGACTTTGGCGCATGGCACCGCTGGCGAGATCGAGCTTGGACGTGGTGTTCACAATTTGCCTCCGGGTTGTCACGCAAGCTCAGCTTTCGGCCGCTTCCGTACCTATCCCTTCGGCGTGTTTTTCCGGCGCTTGAGCGCTCAGTTGAAACAATTTGTCTGCGCAATGCCGGTTTCAGGCGGCCCGCTCGACCGGCACATAGCCGCGCGGTATCGCCGCCATCAATCGGCGTGTGTAGTCTTGTTGCGGCGCGTCCAAAATTTGCGCCACGCTGGCTTGCTCGACCACTTCGCCGTCTTTCATGACCATCACTTCGTCGGCCATGAAGCGCACCACGGCCAAGTCGTGGCTGATGAAGATGTAGGCCAAGCCCAATTCGTCTTGCAAGTCCTTCAGCAGGTTCAGCACCTGTGCCTGCACACTGACATCGAGCGCGCTCACGGCTTCGTCGAGCACCAACAGTTCGGGGCTCAGGGTCAGGCAACGGGCAATCGCCACGCGCTGACGCTGACCGCCTGAAAACTCATGCGGGTACTTGTGCATGGCGCTGTCGTCCAGGCCCACTTTCGCCAACAGGGCGCGGGCGCGGGCTTCGCGGTCGGCGTCACTGCTGCCAATGCGGTGAATGGTCATGGGCTCGACCAAAGTTTGGCCGATGGTGAAGCGCGGGTTCAGTGATGCGTAGGGGTTTTGAAACACCACCTGGATGCGTTTGCGCATGGGCAACAACTGGCCCGCGCTGAGTGCCAGCAGGTCTTGTCCGTCAAAGCGCACGCTGCCGCTTACCGGCCCGCCGCTGGCCTCGTGCAGCCGGAGCAGCGTCAGGCCCAGGGTGGTTTTGCCCGAGCCCGACTCACCCACCACGCCCAGCGTGTGGCCGCGGCGCAGCGTGAAGCTGGCGCCCTTGACGGCCTTGAATTCTTTGCGGCCGAACACGCCGCTGCGCATCCAAAAACTCTTGGTCAGTGCGCTGGCGGCCAGCAACACCGGCGCGTTGGCGTCTTTGGCTTTGCCCACGGCCGCGTTGGCTTTGCCGGAGATGTGATCGTCGATCACCATCAGGCGCGCGCTGCGTTGACTCAAAGTGGGACGGCAGGCCAGCAGAGCGCGGGTGTAGGCGTCTTGCGGGTTGGCAAAAATGCTGGCCACCGGGCCTTGTTCGCGCACCATGCCGCCGCGCATCACCACCACGTGATCGGCAATCTCACCGACCACGCCAAGGTCGTGGCTGATGAACAGCATGCTCATGCGGTGCCGGGCTTTCAGGCCCGCCAGCAGCTCCATGATCTGGCGCTGAATGGTCACGTCCAAGGCGGTGGTGGGCTCGTCGGCAATCAGCAATTTGGGTTCGCAGGCCAGTGCCATGGCGATCATCACGCGCTGCTGCTGGCCGCCCGACAACTCATGTGGATGCGCCGATAAGCGACGCTTGGCCTCGGGCATGCCGACTTCATTCAGCGCTTCTTCGGCGCGCGTCATGGCTTGGCGGCGCGTCAGCCCCAAGTGCTTGATGAGCGGCTCGCAAATTTGTTGGCCCACGGTGAATACCGGGTTCAGCGAGGTCATCGGATCTTGGAAGACACAGGCGATTTCGCGACCGCGTAATCCCTGAAGCTCAGGCAGAGAAGCCCCCAGCAAATCGCGGCCCTGAAAATGAATGCTGCCTTGGCGCTCGGCATTACTGGGCAGCAAATTGAGTATCGACATGGCCGTGACGCTTTTGCCCGAACCCGATTCGCCGACCAGCGCCACGGTGGTGTTCTCCGGAATGTCGAAGCTCACGCCAACGGCTGCACCGGAACCCACGCGACCCACCGCCTGCGCCCGTTGCACCACGCCGTCGGTCTTGCCCAGACGGAAGGCGACCCGCAGGTCTTTGATACTTAGCAGGGGACTCAATAAAGTGGAGTTCACCGGCTTCATTTCCGCGTTTTGCACGATCGTCATTCCAGCCCCCTCAACTTCGGATCCAGCGCGTCGCGCAGCGCGTCGGTGAACAGCGAAAACGCCGTCACAAACACCGCCATCAACACCGTGGCCGCCACCAATTGCCACCAGTGGCCAAGTATCAATTCGCTCTGCGCTTCGGCCAGCATCGTGCCCCAACTCACTTGGTCTACTGCCACGCCCAAACCGAGGTAGCTCAAGATCACTTCGGCTTTGATGAAACCCACCACGTGGATCGACAACTGCACCAGCGCCACATGGCTCACATTGGGCAAGATGTGCTTGAACATGCGCGAAAACGTGCTGGCACCGATGGCCTGTGCCGAACGCACATAGTCGCGTACCGCATGCTTGATGAACTCGGCCCGCACCAAGCGGTAAATGCCGGTCCAGCCAGTCAGTCCCAAGATGATGACGATGGTCCAGATGCCCTTGGGAATGATCGACTCCGCGCGGTTCAACACCGCCGCAAAAGTGAAGATCAACAAGATGCCGGGAATGGAGGTGAACACGTTGTAGACCCACTCCAACAGGTCACCTAGTTTGCCGCCGAAGAAGCCGCCAATGGCACCCAGCACCGTGCCAATCAGCGTGGCCACCACCGCGGCCAGCAGGCCCACCATGATGGATATTTGCGCGCCCTTGATGGCCTTGCTGAGCACGTCGCGCCCCAGGCGGTCGGCACCAAAGGGCAGCGTGTCGCTGCGCACCACGGCGGTGGTTTGGTACTTCGCCACACCGGCCTCCCATTCCTTGTAGCGCGGTGCCAATGGGTCGATGTCGGAGATGTCGACATTGGGGCCGGTGGGCACCGCGACGGCGGTGCTGGCCAGCTTGGCGGCCGGACCCATGAAGGTGGGCGGCGCGTCCGGCAGGCCAATTTCAGCCTGCCAGTTTTTCGCCACCCATCCCAGGCTGGCCGCCAGCACCAGCAGCAAAAAAGCCGCCACGATCGCCAGCGACACCAAGCCCACCTTGTCGGTTTTGAAGCGCGTCCAGGCCGCTCTCCAGACGCCGCCGCTGGACACGCTTTGGCTGACAGGCAAAGGCAGTACGGCGCTCATTTCAAAACCACCCGCGGGTCGGCCAACTTGTACAAAACATCGGTCAACAAATTGACCAGCATGGTGATGCAGGCGATGTAGATCGTCACCGCCTGGATGACCGGATAGTCGCTGCGGTTCACCGCCAACAACACCTCGCGGCCCAGGCCCGGAATCGAGAAAAACGTCTCAATCAAAAACGAGCCCACAAAAATGCCGGGCAGTGCGACCGCCACGTTCGTGAGGATGGGAATCAGCGCGTTGCGCAGCACATGCTTGAGCAAGATGGTGCGCTCAGTAAGGCCCTTGGCGCGCGCGGTGCGCACGTAGTCTTGGCCGATCTCGTCGAGGAAGAAGCTTCGGTACAAACGCATTTGCGGTGCCAAGCCCACCATCACCGCCAGCAACACCGGCAGCGGCGCGTAAACAGCCAGGTTGGTCCAAAAACTGTTGCTCCAGCCTTGCACCGGAAACCAGCCCAGCCGAAAGGCAAATACATACTGGCCCACGATCACATAGACCAGGAACGAAATCGACAAGGCCACCGTGCTGATCACCATGATGGCGCGGTCGGTGAGCGAGCCGCGCACCGCCGCCACCGCCAGCGCAAACGGGATGGCCAGCAGCACGTCCAGCAACAAGATCGGCACCATCACCGTCAGCGTGGCGGGCAATCGCGAAGCAAACAAAGCGGACACCGATTCGTTGGTGGCCCAGCTTTTGCCCCACTCAAAAGTGACGATTTGCTTGAAGAAGATGTACAGCTGCTCCCAGGTGCTTTTGTTCAACCCAAGCTGCTCGCGAATCGCCTCCACCTGAGCCGCGCTGGCACTCAAGCCGCCCAAAATTTCGGCCGGATCACCGCCGAAATATTTGAACAAAAAGAACACCAGAAGCACCACGCCGATGAGCGTGGGAATCATTTGCCACAAGCGGCGGATCAGGTAGGCGGTCATGGGTGG
>JBBRGA010000159.1:0-7540 GCA_038241115.1 Burkholderiales bacterium
CATCGCTTTCGGCACCTCCCCGCTGGCGCTCGAACAGTGGCTGGTGTGCGCGGGCATGGCGAGCTTGGTGCTGGTCTACAGCGAGCTGCAAAAAACGGTCATGCGACTTTGGAATCGATAAATCAGGTTCTGAAATTTGCGGCGTTCGCACCGAACACCCACTACATTTTTAACTTGCGGCGGCAGCGCCACCGTCCTCAAACCTCGGCCACAACCGCCCAAACCGGGAAGACTCTGATGCGAATCCTCATGCCCGTCGACGGCAGCACGTACAGCAACATGGCCTTGGCGTTCATCGCATCGCGCAGCGCCCTGATCGAAAGCCAGCCCGAGGTTGAATTGCTCAACGTTCAATATCCGGTGTCGTCTCGCGTGTCTCGCGCAGCCGGCAAGGACTTGGTACAGAACTTTCAGTCGAGCGAAGCTGACAAGGTCCTCAAACCTGCGCTGGCCACCCTGAAAAAAGCGGGCTTGCCCGCGCGCACAAAGGCTGTGATTGGAAGCCCCGGTGCGGCAGTCGGCCGCATCGCCGCAGAAGACGCCGCCGACCTGATCGTCATGGGCTCACATGGCCACACCGGGTTCAAGAATCTGCTGTTTGGCTCGGTAACTCAGGCCGTGCTGGCTTCTTGCAACACGCCGCTGTTGGTGCTGCGCAGCGATGCGGTTCCGAAAAAGGAATCGATGAAGCTGGGTATTGCGCTGGACGGCAGCAAGTACGGGGTTGCGGCGGTGCGTTTTTTGCTGAAGAACCGAGCGCTTTTTGGCACGGCGCCCACGGTCGTTTTGATCAACGTGGTGCCTGACCTCACCAGCCTGCGAGTGCCCGGCGTTTTTGCGGACTCGGAGGTGCCAGGGTTCAAAGCGGCGCAGATGCTGGATATGCAACGCGCCTCGTTCGAGCGTGCGCTGGCGCCCGCGCGAAAGCTGTTGAAAGCCGCAGCGCTGCCTTTCACCGAAGCGCATCTGACGGGGAACAATCCGGGTGATTCGATCGCCGCACATGCCACCCGCAGCAAACTTGACATGCTGGCGCTGGGTTCGCACGGCGAAGGGGTTTTTATCGCCAGCGTGCTGGGGTCGGTGGCCACCCGCGTGGCGGCCAAATGTCGAAGTGCCCTGCTTTTGATACGGCAAAAATAGTTGACGGGCAAATGGCACCGGCCACGCCGCACGAGCAGCACGAATAAGCACCAAAGCTGAACACTCGACCCATGCAGCTCACCTTTGCGATGGACCTCGCCGAGCTCAGCCTTTTTGTGCTGTGCGCTTACGCGTTGTTGATCACGGTCGCACGTTACCGACGGCCGCATTGGGCCCAGCCCTTGAAGAACCGCCGCTTGGCCGTGGTGGCACTGCTCACATTTGCGGTAGGGGCCATCAAGCTGACCGAAGACGTGGTGGGCAAAGAGACCGGTCCGATCGACACGGCCGTTTTGTGGCTTATTCGAGACCATCTGCCACTGGCCCTGCACGGGTTTTTTGCAGCGGTCACCCTCACTGGCTCGGCGCTGTTCTTGGTGCCTGCCGCATTCGCATCGACAGTGGCGCTGTTTGTCAGCCGCCGCCGCTTCGAGGCTGCGTTGATGGCCGCAACAACGCTCACGGCCTTGGTGGTGGTGTGGAGCATGAAGGCCATCGTGGGCCGCGCGCGACCCACCTTGTGGGAGTCGCAGTGGTACGCAGGCTCCAGCTTTCCAAGCGGGCACACCCTCAGCACCGCCGCGTTTTCCACCGCTGCGGCCTTGTGCGTGGCGCGAATTTGCCCCCGCGCCGCCACGCCGGCGATGCTGCTGGCCGTGCTGTGGACAAGCGGGGTCGCAATGTCGCGTTTGGTGCTGGGCGTTCACTGGCCTTCAGACGTACTGGTCGCCATGTGCCTGGGTGCTTTCATTGCGCTGTCTATCAGCGTGGCGCATGAGCTGCGGCATCGTCAGGTGCCGCGCGCCTAAGCGACCGCTCCGAACAGCGCACCCGCGCCGGCGGTCACGGCCATCGCCATGGCCCCCCAAAACGTGACGCGCCATGTGCCTGCCCACACCCGCGCTCCGCCCGCTTGGGCCGACAACGCACCGAGCACGGCCAGGAACACCAGCGACGACAGCGACACCCACCAGATCAGCAGCGCCGGCGGCGATGCAGCGACGACAGCAATTGGCAGCACCGCGCCCACCGCAAAGCTGGCGGCCGACGCCATGGCCGCTTGAGTGGGCCGCGCGGCGGTGCTGCTCGACATGCCCATCTCGTCGCGCGAGTGGGCGCCGATGGCGTCGTGCGCCATGAGCTTTGCGGCCACTTCATCGGCCAGGTTTTCGTCCAGACCACGGCTGGCATAAATGGCGGCCAACTCGCGCTGCTCGCCCACCGGGTCGGCTTCCAATTCAGCAAGTTCGCGTGCCACGTCGGCGCTTTCGGTGTCCTTTTGTGAGTGAACCGAAACAAATTCACCCGCCGCCATCGACATGGCCCCAGCAATCAAGCCCGACACACTGGTGAGCAGCAGCGTGCGGTGGTTGGCGCCTGCGGCCGCCACGCCGAGCACCATGCTGGCGGTGGACACGATGCCGTCGTTTGCGCCCAGCACAGCGGCCCGCAGCCAACCTGTGCGGTCGCTGTGGTGGCGTTCAGCGTGGCGGCCTTGCCGAGGCCGACTGACTGCGCTCGGGGTCATTGCTTTGTTCGGCCGGGTGGATTCAGTGAGACACAAACGAGCAGCGGTTCGGGCTGAGCAGCAAGTCTCGCGTCACGCCGCCCAGCACCCACTCGCGCAGGCGACTGTGACCGTAAGCGCCTGCCACGATCAGGTCGGCGCCTCTGTCTTGGCTCAGCGCGTGCAGTGCCACGGCGTCGTTGCCGCTGGACAGCTGCGCCGAGCCTTCAGCGTGGACGCGATGCCGCTTCAGCCACATCACCACATCGGCCACACGCCGGTGGGCCGCGTCCAAATCGTCCTCGCTGGCGATTTCAACCACGCTGACTGCGCCTGCTTGCTGCAGCAGCGGCAGCGCATCGGACGCCGCGCGGCGTGCTTCGCGGGTGTCTTTCCACGCGACCAACACGCGGTTCAGTTTGAGCTCCGTGACGGCTGAATCTGCGGCGCTGGTGTTGGAGGTGAACGTGGGCACCGTGAACACCGGCCTGCCTGCTTGCATGATGAGATCGCCGGTGTTCACGCTGCGCGATGAATCGAACAAGTCACCGGAAGCAACCCCGGTGACGATCAAGTCGGCGCCGCGCGCTTCACCGACCAAGTAGTCGGCGAGGTTGGCATACGTGCGGGCAGAACGCCACTCGATGGTGTGCGCGCAGTGGTGCAGGGCACCGCGAAATTCGGCCTCGGCCGCCTTCAGCGCCTTGGCCATTTCGATTTCATCTTGCTCATAAAAATCACCCGACACATAGCCGTCGCCATAGACCAGTTGCAAAGGCTGGCGCGCCGCAATGCCAATCACGCTGGCCTTGAAGCGCTGCGCGAGGTCGCTGGTGATTTGCAGCAATTTGGCGTTGGGGCGTCCGAGTTCCAGGTGAACCATCAGGGTGGCGTAGGTCATGGGTTTTCTCCGGGGTGAGCAGGGAAGGACAAGGGCTTTTGCGGCTGAACTGCGGCGCTGAACTTGTGCAGTCAGGCTGCGCGCGCGCCAGCGCTGCGTCTGTGCGTTTGCGTACATGTCGCAGGCGGACTGATGCGCAGGCGGACTGATGCGCAAGTGGGCCGATGCGCAAGTGGGCCGATGCGCGGGCGCGGGCCAGCGCAGCGGTCAGATCCGCCACTTCACGGCGCGTCGTCTGACGCTTGCGAGCGGCGTTCACTGGAGCACGCAGCAAGCGCCATCACCTAGCCTTGCATCATGCGCAAAACCTGCAATTCGGCAACGGCACCGCCATGACTTCTCACAGTGCACGCGTCACAGGCCCCATTCCCTACATGGCATCTGACGGCAAGGTCAGCAACATCCCTCTGGGCCCCTGCCTGGTGGAGCAAAACGACGGCAAATCGGTAGACATCATTTGGGGCGCACGAGGCCAGAACTGCGCGGAATTGCCCCCCGACGAAGTCGAGGCCGCGGAAGGCCACGGCTATCTGGTGTTGCTGGACTGATTGCGTGAACGCTTCGCGCGGCCTCTCTTTGCGCGGCATCTCTTTGCACGGTATCGGTCAGGCAAGTGTCGGCAGATCACTGCAGTCAGGTGTCAGGTGTCAGGGGTGCCCCGTCAGCACGCGCGAACGCAGTGTGCAGATTCAGCCTTGGCGGCGTGCCGGGCCTATGCTGCAAGGCATGAACGAACACATCACCCAATTGCTGGCCCAAATGGCCGTTCTCGAGAACGAATTGAGCAAGGCGGTGCAGGACCAGGAGAGCCGCATGTTTTTTCAAATCAAGGGCAAGCGGGTGGAGTTCGAGCGCTCAGTGCGAGACGCGCATCGCCGACTCAAGACCAATTTTTTCAGGTGGTTGGTGGTCAGCCGTCCGCAGAACCTGATCACCGGCCCGCTGATTTACGGAATGATCATTCCGCTGCTCATGCTGGACGCCTGCGTGAGTTTTTATCAATGGTTTTGCTTCCCTGTCTACGGCATCAGCAAGGTGCGGCGCGCCGACTATCTGGTGTTTGACCGACGCCACCTCGGCTACTTGAATTTCATTGAAAAATTCCACTGCACCTACTGCGAATACGGCAACGGGCTGATGGGCTACATGGCTGAAATATTGGCCCGCACAGAAGAGTACTTTTGCCCAATCAAACACGCCCACAAAATTCTGGGCACCCATACGCGCTACAAGCGCTTCCTGGCCTACGGCGACGCTGATGCCTACGAGGCCAAGCTCGAGGAATTTCGGGTGGGGTTGGGCAAGGTGAAGTGAAACGAAGCGGAGCGTGCCTTCACGTTGGCGCGAGGGTATCGAGCTGACCAGATTCAGGGCTTGCGCGCCGCCACCCGCAGGCGGTCGCGCACGGTGGCGGGTGGGTAGGCGATGACCTGCTGGCCGGGGGTGAGTCCGCTGGCTGTCCACGCTGTGCTGCCGTTGCGTGCGCGCAGTACCACCGGGGTCTGGTGGGCGCGGCCATCGGCGACAACGAAGACCGCGAAACCTGCGGGCAGCGGAAACACCGCACCCACCGGCACCTGCACGGCGCTGGCTTCGCTGAGCGTGACGATGCGCACGCTGACGCGGTAGCCGTCACCGAGCGCTCGCCACTCGGTCTGCGGGCTGGTGATGTCGATCAGTACGCGCACGCGCTGTTCTTCCACGCCCAGCGCCGACACCTTGGTGAAAGCCGCCGGTTCGACGTTGCGCACGCGCCCCTGCAAAGTGCCCGGGCCACCCCAGCGCTCGATGACCACACGGCTGCCCGCCTTGGCCGCGAGTGCGTCGGTGGTCAGCAGCTCGGTGACCACTTCCATGCGCTGCGTGTCGCCCACCTCGATCAGCGGGGTGCCCAACGCCACCGCGCCTTCGCTGGTTTGCAACACGCGCAGCACGCGGCCGGCCGACGGTGCGCGCACGGTGAAGCCTCCCGCGCCGTCGGCCAGGCCCGAGCCCACGTTGGACGACTCCACCGCGCCCAGCGCCGCCTGCGTCTGCTCCAGCTCATGCGCGGCCATGCGGCGCTCAGCTGCTGCGCCTTCGACTTCGCGTTGCGCGCCCAGCGTGGCCAGCCGGTCGGTTTCGACCTTGATGGGTGCAATGAAGCCTTGCTGAACCAGTTGCTCACTGCGCTGCACTTCGTTCTTCGCCTGGTCGAGCGACACCTGGGCGCGTGCGATGCGCGATGAGGCGCGCGACACGTTGTCTTGTGCGGCAGCGTTGCGGGCCTGCAATTCGCGCCGCGTGCGCTCGTCCAGCATCGCCGGGAGCACCGAGGTCAACACTGCCAACGCAGCGTCCGCCGCCACCGCGTTGCCTTCCTTCAAGGTAATGCGTGCCAGCCGCCCGGCCAGCGGCGCCGACACCACATAGCGGTCGGCCAAGCGCGTTTTTCCGTCTTCATCGACGGTGGTCTCGAACGGCCCCTGCGTCACGGTGGCCAGCTCCACTTCCACCGGGCGCGGCGCAAAGGCCCAGCCCACAGCCAGCGCCAATGTCAGCGCCACGCTGCCGCCGATCCACCATGTTTTATGTTGCATGCAAGGCTCCGTTTTGTATTTGTGGGGCCCTTCGATACCTCAGGGCGAACGGGAGAAAAGATTCAAGATCCAAACTCATCGGCTACTCATCCGAAATTCACTTGCTACTCATCCGCTACTCGTCCGAAATTCACTTGCTACTCATCCGTTACTCATCCGCTACTCATTCGAAATGCATTCGAAATGCATCCGACATTTATTCGAAATTCATTCGCGCGTCTTCAACGCAGCCACCATGTCGAGTTTGTCGATGCGCCGGCGCACCACCAGCGAGCTGGCTGCGGCAGCTGCCAGAACCACCAGCGCCGACCATGCATAAGTCGACGGCTGTATCACCACCGAAAATAAAAACTGGTCAGACGCCACCAGCCGGCTCACCAGCTGCACCACGCCGTAACCCATGGCCATGCCCAGCGGCAAGGCCAGCGCAATGCCTATGGACGCCGCCGATGGACAGCGCCGTTCGCAACGGGCGCCGCTCCATGTTGCGCAAGATCATGCGCAGCGCAGTACCCAGCACGCGCTGCTGCTTGATCTCGCTGTCCAGGATGGCGTGCGAGGCCTGGTCTTTGCGGCCGTGCGCTTCACGCCCGCTGAAGCGGGTGAGCTGCGCCGACAACGCATCGATCACCGCGTTTTCTGATGCACCAGGGGCCAGCTTGACGGCCACGCGGTTGAAGGCACCGTCCATCTCATAGGCTGCCGCCAGCGCATCGCGTGGCACCCAAAAAACGCCGAAACCCCGCAGGTCGGGCACGCCTTGCAAACCCGCAAAAATGAACTCGGGCGACAGCGCAATCCCGGTGATCTGCAAAGTGCGCTGCTTGCCGTTGATCAGCGCTGAGACGCGCGCGCCGGGCCGCAGGCCGCGCGTATCGGCAAAGGCCGCCGACACCAGGGCGGGCATCGCTTGCTCTGCCAGGCGGACCGCGTCGGTGCTGGCATCTCTCTTCAGGCCCAGATCGCTGCCGTTGCGCAGCAGCACCTGGTTCATGCGCGCTGGCAGCATCGGGTCGACGCCAATCAATTGGCCCAGCACCGGGTCGGCCACGCCGGGCAACTCAATGCGCACGATCTGTTCAATGGTGGTTTGCACATCGGCCACGCCGGGTGTGGCCAGCAATGTGGCGGCGAGCGAATTGGGCGCGCGCTTGACGCTGGCGAACACATCCGCAAAATGGCCGCTGGCGTAAAAGCGGTCGCGCGCAAGCGCCAGCGAATCGACCGCCGACAAACTGGTAATGAAGCCGCCCACACCGCTGGCCACCACCAGCGCAATGGTCAGCACCTGGCTCCACATCAGGCGCAGGTCGCGCAGCAGTTTGCGGTCGAGGGCGGTCATGGGCCCACCCCCGAAGCGGCTGCGCCGCTCCCCCCCAAGGGGGCAACACCAGCGGCCTGGCAAAGCCA
>JBBRGA010000160.1:0-7467 GCA_038241115.1 Burkholderiales bacterium
GCTGGTCGATGATGGCGGGCCCAACCCGCGCCGCCTGAGCGTCGGCCTGGACCGGGACCGACTGGCGATGTTGCTGGCCGTCCTGCACCGCCACGCGGGCGTCGCCAGCAAGGACCAGGACGTGGTTGTCAACGCCGCCCCCCGCGGTGAAAAAAACGTCCGGGTCCATGCCGGCGACGCCCGCGGGGGGGGGGAGGGCGGGCCCCAACAACGCCCGTCGGGCCCCGGCCAGGGCGCCCCGCACGCGGGGCGGGACGCACTTCGCCGGCCAAACCGACCTCGCCGAAAGCGAAGAAGCCCCGTGGCAGCGCGCGCCCTCGCAGGCTGCCCTGGATGGCCAACATCACCGCCAAGTCGGCCGCAGGCTCGCTGATGCGCACGCCGCCCACGGCATTCACGAACACGTCCTGGTCGAGGCAGGCAATGCCTGCGTGGCGGTGCAACACCGCCAGCATCATCGCCAAGCGGTCGCGGTCGAGGCCCACGCTGAGGCGGCGCGGGCTGGAGCCGCCGCTGTCGACCAGCGCCTGAATTTCAACCAGCAGCGGGCGCGTGCCTTCCAGCGTGACCAGCACACACGAACCGGGCACCGGATCGCCGTGGGTGGACAAGAAAATTGCGCTCGGGTTGGCGACGCCCTTCAGGCCTTTTTCGGTCATGGCGAACACGCCGATTTCGTTCACCGCGCCGAAGCGGTTTTTGATGGCGCGCACCAACCGGAAGCTGCTGTGGGTGTCGCCTTCGAAGTACAGCACGGTGTCGACGATGTGCTCCAACACGCGCGGCCCGGCCAGCGCGCCGTCTTTGGTCACGTGGCCCACCAACACGATGCTGGTGCCGCTGCTTTTGGCGGTGCGGGTGAGTTGTGCGGCGCATTCGCGCACTTGCGCCACCGAGCCGGGTGCCGAGCTGAGCTGGTCGCTGTAGACGGTCTGGATGGAGTCGATCACGCACACCGCCGGGTTTTCTGCGGCGATGGTGGCGGTGATTTTTTCCAGCTGAATTTCGGCCAGCACCCGCACGCTGGACTTGCCCAGCCCCAGGCGCCTCGAGCGCAGCGCCACCTGCGCGCCCGACTCTTCGCCGGTGACGTACAGCGTGCGCATGTTTTTCGACAGCGAATCGAGCGCTTGCAGCAACAAGGTGGACTTGCCGATGCCGGGGTCGCCGCCGATCAGCACCACGCCGCCGGCCACCATGCCGCCGCCGAGCACGCGGTCTAGCTCGTCGATGCCGGTGGCTTGGCGGTCGACGTCGCTGGCCTCGATTTCACTGAGCGTGGCCACTGTTTGCGGCTTGGCCAGCGACTGGTAGCGGTTTTTGCCGGCGGGTGCTTCGGCAGCACCTTCCACCAGCGTGTTCCAGGCCTCGCAGCTGGGGCATTTGCCCAGCCATTTGGCGCTGGTGCCGCCGCATTCGGTGCAGGTGTAAATCGATTTGTCTTTGGCCATGCGAGATTGTGCCGGGCGGTTTTTGAAATGGGCCCGACACTAAACTTGCGGGGCCTCAACACCTCAAGGCGGACGGTTCAAACATCAACGGTCCGCAGCCACAAGTCCATGGAACTCTCAGTCTGGTTAGCCTTTTTCGTGGCCTCGTGGGCCATCAGCATTTCGCCCGGCGCGGGCGCGGTAGCGGCCATGAGCGCCGGCTTGAACCACGGCTTTGCGCGTGGTTATGTGATGACGGCCGGCTTGATTCTGGGCATCTGGACACAGGTGCTGGTGGTGGGCTTTGGGCTGGGCGCGCTGATTGCCGCGTCGAGCATGGCCTTTGCCGCAGTGAAGTGGCTGGGCGTGGCGTACTTGCTGTATTTGGGCGTGCAGCAATGGCGCGCCCCGGCCAAGCCGCTGGTGGCAGATGTGGAAGATGCGGCTGATGTCGAAGATGCAGCGCATGCCCCAGTGGCCCGGGTGTCGGCGAAAACCTTGATCTTGCGCGGCTGGGCCATCAATGCCGTCAACCCCAAAGGCACGCTGTTCTTGCTGGCCGTGGTGCCGCAATTTCTGGATTTGAGCCGCTCACTCGGGCCGCAGTATTTGGTGATTGGCGCCACCATCGGCTTCACCGACTTGGTGGTGATGGCGGGCTACACCGCGCTGGCCGCCAGGGTGCTGCATTTGCTGAAAACTCCGTCGCAGATGCGTTTGCTGAACCGGGTGTTCGGCAGTCTGTTTGTGGCGGCCGCGGTTTTGCTGGCGACGTTCAAGCGGGTCTAGTCGCGTCAGAACGCCAACACGCCAGAGCAAGGCTTCGACACCGCCGCCCGAGCGGGGTCTGGTGCACGCGTCAGCCTGCTGCGAAGTGGCCGTGAAAGCCGAACGGCAACTTGTACGGCAGTGACGCCTGCGCCACCGGGCCGTCTTCGATGCCCGCCGCGTCCAGCACGTTCAACACCGTGACCTGGCGCTTCACGTCGAAGCTGGTGCCCATGAGCCAGGCGTTCAGCTCGCCCTCGCGGCCGGGTTTGGGAACCATCAGGTGTTCTTCAACCGCAAAGTTTTCGCCGTAGTCGAAGCGCCGCGTTTTGCCGCTCACCACATCTCGCAGTTGCACACCGTGATAGCTGCCCTGCCTGTCGGCGTAGGACAGCCAAGACGCGGGGGTCAACAACTGCCGGGCGGCTTGGCCGACGCGGCGGGGGTCCACTTGCGGGAACTCGACTTCGTCGTCCATGGCGCTCAGCGTGGCGCGGCCAGTGCTGAGGTTCAGCTCGACCAGCTGCGTGCTGGCCGGGCCATGGCGCGTCGGCTCACCACGCAGTACGGCCAGCGCGTCTTGCCTCAAGGACTGGGTGGTCGGCGAGCCGACAAAGCTCAGGCTCAGTGTGCTGCTGTTGCCGTCGGCGCGCTCGTGGGCATTGCCCACATGGAAGACCATTTGCGCGGGCAGCTCGAACACGCGGCGCTGGGTCAGGTCGTCTTTGCGCATCACCAAAATGCGCAGCGGCTCATTCGCGTCCATGGCAAAGGCCTGCTCGGCACCGCCGGTTTTCAGGGCGGCGAAATTCAGCAGCTTCACTGGTGGCAGCGGCACCACCAAATATTGATCGGTGACCGCCATGTCGTGCACCATGCCACCGGCGTAGGGCGAAGCACCAATTTTTGCGTCGACCAAGTTGCCTTGCGGGTCGATGTGCCAGGCGATCAGGCGGTTGCCAAAGCTGCCGATGTTCCACAGGTGGCCGGCTGCGTCGCGCTTGGGATGCGCCGAAAACGGCACCTGTTCCAGGCCCGATTTCCAGGTGACCGGGCCGCGTGTGGACAGGTCAGACGCATTCAGTTCGTAGGCCGAACCGCCTTCCCACAGGGCCAGCAAACGCCCGCCGTGTTCAATGACGCTGGTGTTGGCGGGATTCACCGTGTCGGGCCCTTGCAGCGGCAAATCGCTGGGAATGTAGGAGCCGAAAGCGCTGTAAAGAAACTTGCCCGCCTTCTGTTCGGCGAGCAGCTTGTTCGTGCGCACCAACGCGCCTCGGTGCGCTACTTTGCCGCCACGGAAGCTGAATTGCTGCACCATGCCGTCGCCGTCGAACCAGTGCTGATAACGCTGACCGCCGCGCTCAAACAAGGCCGGGCCGTTGCGATAAAAACGGCCGCGCAGTTCGGCAGGCCAGCGTCCGGTGACGCTGAGCGACTCGCAGCGCAAGTCACCGGTGGCGTCGGTCACGCCTTTGTAGGGCGTCATCGACGGGTACTTTGACGCGTTGGCATCGAAGTCGGCGGGCGTGGACGCCAACGGCGTGGCGGCGGGGGTGGTTGGGTTTTGCGCCCACGCTGGCAAGGCGGCCAGCGCGCTGGAAGTTTGCACAAAGGCTCGGACAAAATCACGTCGGTTCATGGTGTGGCTCCTGTGGTTGTGTGGGTGGGTGGGTTGTTTACTTCGACAAAACCACGACGATGGGTTTGCCGTCTGCGGATGCAACTGTCGGCAAAGGCAACGTCACCGCGGCGGCGGCCCAGTCGGGCGGGGCGTAAGGGCTGGGCTTGCCGGAAGACCCCCGAGGCTCGGTGGGAATGCCCAAGACGTTGGCGTCCAGCTTGCCGTTGCCGTTGAGGTCTTGGAACATCATCAAGGCCACCTGGGTTGAACCGGCTGGCAAACACACGTAAAAGCTCATGGCTTCGTCGGTTGCTGCGAGCTGCATGGCGGTCATCGGCTTCTTG
The DNA here is from genome assembly GCA_038241115.1 of Burkholderiales bacterium. Classification (GTDB taxonomy): domain Bacteria; phylum Pseudomonadota; class Gammaproteobacteria; order Burkholderiales; family Burkholderiaceae_C; genus JANYJJ01. The sequence continues at coordinate 4,167 of JBBRGA010000160.1, forward strand.
TTGAAATCGGCCTCGCTGGTGTAGGCAGCCACCATCAGCGTGCCCTGAGAGGGGCGCACATTGCGCACTTCGACGGGTGCGCAGGTTTGGGCTGACGCGGATGCGCTGATCAGCGTGAGCAACGCGGCGGTAAACAGTGATTTCATGGGAACTCCTTGATCAAGGGACGGGTGGAGACAGGCGCAAGGCTTCGATACCTCAGCCCGAACGGGTTGGGGGTCGGGGTTCACGAAACGCAAACGGCAAGTCAGTAAACGGCAAGTCAGTAAACGGCAAGTCAGCAAACGGCAAGTCGGCAAACAGCAAGTCGGCAAACAGCGCGTCGGCAAACAGCACAACGCCAGTGTCTTGTTGACCGTCCACGGCCAACAGGGGCTTGCGACGAAGCGAGGCACCCAGTCGCGAAGTGACTTGAATCAGGCGCGAGCTGCAGCGCTTATTCAGCGACCTATTCAGCGACTTATTCGGTGACTTATTCGGTGACTTATTCGGTGACTTTGCCGCGCGACGCCTTGGTCACCGAGCGCTGGCTCTTGCCTTCGAGGCGACGCTGCTTGGAGCCGTAGGTCGGCTGGGTAGCGCGGCGCGTGCGCGGCGGCACGGCCACGCTGTTCACCAGTTCCTGCAAGCGCGCCAGGGCATCGGCGCGGTTCATGTCCTGGCTGCGAGTGCGCTGCGCCTTGATGACGACCACGCCCTCGGTGGTGATGCGCTGGTCACTCAACGCCAGCAGCCGCGCCTTAATCGCATCAGGCAGCGTCGACGCCGAAACATCGAAGCGCAAATGCACCGCGCTCGACACTTTGTTGACGTTTTGCCCACCCGCGCCTTGGGCGCGGATGGCGGTGAATTCAAGCTCTGACTCGGTGACTTGCCACGCGCTGGAGTCGACGCCCGACATGGCGCTCAAACCACCCGCACCGGCACCCGCGGTGCCAGCGCACACATCAGCTCATAACCCACCGTGCCTGCGGCGTGAGCGACCTCGTCGATGGGCAGCACCGACCCGTCAGGCCCGCAACCCCACATCGTGACTTCGCTGCCCGCGCGCGCCTGCGGCACCGGACTCAGGTCCACGGTGATCATGTCCATCGACACGCGCCCGACCAAGCGCGTGCGCACGCCGTCTACCAGCACCGGCGTGCCGTTGGGTGCGACGCGCGGGTAGCCGTCGGCATAACCGCAGGCCGCCACGCCGATGCGCATGGCCTGGGGGGCGGTGAAGGCGCTGCCGTAGCCGACGCTGTCGCCCGCGGCCAAATCTTGGGTGGCGATGAGCTGGCAGCGCAGCGTCATGGTGGGCTGCAGCGCCCAGTGGCCGATGGAGTGCGCGGGGAAATCGGGCGACGAGCCGTAAAGCAAGATGCCGGGGCGGGTCCAGTCTGCAGTGATGTTTTCTTCATCGAAGTTCAAGCTGGCCGCGCTGTTGCTCAGCGAGCGCTCGCCCGGCAAATCGGCGGTGGCGGCTTGAAAGACCGCGCGTTGGCTGGCGACACCGCCACCGCCACCGCCACCGCCACCGCCATCGACATCGACATCGGCATCGGCATTCGCAAAGTGCGTCATCAAGGTGATGCCGTCGACCTGCGTCAAACCCGTCAAGCGCATCCACGCACCGCGGTAAGCCGCCGGCTTGAAGCCCAGCCGGTTCATGCCGCTGTTCATTTTCAAGAACACGTGGTGAGGACGATGGGTCTTGTGCGCGGCAAGCCAGTCGATCTGCGCTTCGCTGTGAACTGTGTGCCACAAGTCCAGGCGCGAACAGGCCTCGAGGTCGCGCGCATCGAAGCATCCCTCCAACAACAAGATCGGTCCACGCCAGCCGAGGTCGCGCAAGGTTTGCGCTTCGGCAATGTCAAGCAGCGCAAAGCCGTCGGCCCCTTGCAGGCCTGCGTAAACGCGCGCCACGCCGTGCCCGTAGGCGTTGGCTTTGACCACCGCCCAGACTTTGGCTTGCGGCGCGGCCGAGCGCGCGCGCTTCAGGTTGTGCGCCAAGGCGGCGGTATGGATAAGAGCGGAAATGGGGCGAGGCATGGCGGCGTGGCTGTCGCGTAGAAAGGGTGAGTCTGTAAAACGCGGTTTGCGTTTGTGCGAATTTTGGCTCACCCCGCGTTGACCGCAGACTGCCCTGCGTCACCGGCCAAACCCCCATGCCGCAGGCCGCGCCGCGGGGGATACTGCGCACCCGAAGATCAAACGCAACTTAAAAGTAAGCGCAGGGGTCAACCCCCTAGTTTTTCTAAAACAACAAGGTGGAAGTTTTCCACCCGGCCAAGGCAGCGCGCTTCGAGCGAATGAAAAAAGGTTTCTACACCATCATGTCGGCGCAGTTCGTCAGCTCAATGGCTGACAACGCAGTGCTGGTGGCGGCCATTGAGCTCCTCAGAACCTCGGGTGCGCCAGCGTGGCAGGTGCCGGCTCTGGGTTCGATGTTTGCGCTGTTCTACGTCATCCTCGCGCCCTTCCTGGGGGCCTTTGCCGACGCGGTGCCCAAGGGCAAGGTCATGTTCTTTGCCAACGCCATCAAGGTGGTGGGTTGTTTGATGATGTTGTTCGGCACGCACCCGCTGATGTCCTACGCGATCATCGGTTTGGGTGCGGCGGCCTACTCGCCCGCCAAGTACGGCATCCTGACCGAGTTGTTGCCCAACTCGCAATTGGTCAAGGCCAACGGCTGGATCGAAGGCCTGACCATTTTGTCCATCATCCTGGGCGTGGTGTTCGGCGGTCAACTGGTGGGCAAAACGGTGTCCACCTACCTGCTGGGCTTCGACCTGCCGCTGTTCGACACCCACATCGACAGCGCACCCGAGGCGGCCATCTCGGTGATTGTTTTCCTGTACGCGATTGCGGCCCTGTTCAACCTGCGCATACCGCGCACCGAAGCGCCTTTGCAACCTTTGCCGACGAACCTGATCACCTTGGTGCGCGAGTTCTCTGGTTGCAACGCGCGTTTGTGGGGCGACAAGTTGGGGCAAATCTCGCTGGCCACCACAACGCTGTTTTGGGGCGTGTTGGGCAACGTGCGCATCATCGTGTTTGCATGGGCAGCAGCAGCGATCGGCTACTCCACCACGCAAGCATCCACGCTGGTCGGCGTGGTGGCCATCGGTACTGCCGCTGGTGCCATTTACGCATCGGTGCGCATGAAGCTTGACCAAGCCACCAGCGTGATTCCGCTGGGTATCGCGATGGGTGTGTTGTTGATCGGCTTGAATTTCATCACCAATGTGTATTGGGCCGCGCCCTTCTTCATTTTTCTGGGTGCCATTGGCGGCTTCTTGGTGGTGCCAATGAACGC
>JBBRGA010000161.1:0-7250 GCA_038241115.1 Burkholderiales bacterium
GCCGCCGAGCTGCTCGCGGCCTACGCCGCCAAGACGCTGTCACCGCTGGAGGTCACACACGATGTGTTGCGGCACATTGCCGCGGCCGAGCCCCAACTTCACGCCACCTATGCGCTGAACCCAGAAGCCGCCGTGGCGCAAGCGCAGGCCTCGACCGCGCGTTGGCTGAAGGGCCAGCCCTGCGGCCCGCTGGACGGCGTGCCCACCACCATCAAGGAAAACATCGCCACGAAAGGCGTGCCGCTGCCGGCAGGCACGGCGGCCAGCGTGCTGACACCGGCATTGGTGGACGCACCGCCCGCCGCGCGCCTGCGCGAAGCCGGCGCGGTGATCTTGGGCAAAACCACGATGCCCGACTACGGCATGTTGTCGTCGGGCTTGTCGAGCTTTCACCCACTGGCGCGCAACCCCTGGGACTTGCGAAAAACGCCAGGTGGAAGCAGCGCGGGGGCGGCGGCGGCAGCGGCCGCAGGTTACGGCCCGCTGCACGTCGGCACCGACATTGGCGGCTCGGTGCGCTTGCCGGCGGGCTGGTGCGGCATCTTCGCGCTAAAGCCCAGCCTGGGCCGCGTTCCCATCGACCCGCCCTATGCCGGACGCGTGGCCGGGCCGATGACTCGCACCGTGCAAGACAGCGCTTTGATGATGGCCACGCTGAGCCTTGCTGACGTGCGCGACACCATGAGCCTGCCTTACCAGGCCTTGGCCTGGAGCCAGCTTGATCGCAACATTCGCGGCTTGAAAATCGGCCTGCTGATGGACGCCGGTTGGGGCAGCACGGTTGAACCCGAAGTGCGCGACGCCGTGGAGGCAGCAGCACGCATTTTTGAAGCTGCGGGCGCCATCGTCGAGCCCTTGTCGCCCTTTACAACGCGCGCCATGGCCGACGGCATGGACGACTTTTGGCGCACGCGGTCTTGGCTTGATATCTCAGCGCTCAGCGACGAGCGCCGCAGCAAAGTGCTGCCCTACATCGTGGAATGGGCGCGCGGCGGCGCGGGCATGTCGGGCGAGCGCGTGTTTCGGGGTTACAGCCAAATGGCCGCAATGCGCGACGCCGCCGTGCGAGCCTGCGCCGCCTTCGACTTTGTGCTGTCGCCGACTGCACCCATGCCCGCTTTCGCAGCCGAGTTGCCCAGCCCCAACAACGACCCCGCCAAACCTTTCGAGCACATCGCGTTCACGCTGCCGTACAACATGAGCGAGCAGCCCGCGGCCAGCATCAACTGCGGCTACACCGCAGGCGGATTGCCGATCGGTTTGCAAATCATCGGTCAGCGTTTTGACGATGTGGGCGTGCTGCAAATCGCCCGGGCGTGGGAGCAAATGCGTCCAGTGCAGCGGGCTTGGCCGCAGGTGGCGTTAGAAAACACGGCATGAGCCCCGCAGGCTTCATGACGAACACACTCCAACTCCCGTTCGCACTGAGGTGTCGGAGTGCCGTGTTTCCAAGCCCCCCTCGCACTGAGGTGTCGAAGTGCCGTGTTGCCAAGCCCCGTTCGCACTGAGGTATCGAAGTGCCAGCGCACACGCTCCCTTCGCTACCTCAGGGCGAACGGGCTTTTTTGGGTTCGGAGTTCATGTTCATGCCAGTGTTCGAAATGACCGGCGAAGCAACGCCATGAAAGACACCCGCAACAACCCCGTCAGCACGCGTTCGCAAGCCGCGCTGGCGCATGCTGAAACCGCGTTGTGGCGCATGGCCTCTTTCTTCGACGCGCCGCTGGCCGACACCGATGCGGCCAGCGCCGCAGACCCCAACTGGTGCCTGCCGCACCTCATGCGCGCCAGCTTTTTACTCACGCTCACCGAGCCGTCTTTGATGCCAGACGCGCACGCGGCGTTGGCCCAAGCCAGCGCCTTGATGCACCACGCCACCGACCGCGAGCGCCTGTTGTTCGCAGCCGCCACGGCCTGCGCCAACGGCCACTGGCGCGCTGCCTGCGCGCAGTGGCAAGTTGCCCTGCAAGCGCATCCGCAGGACGTGTTTGCCTTGCAATGCGCCCACTTGTTTGACTTCTACGTGGGCGATGCAGCCGCCCTGCAAGCGCGCCCAGCGCAAACCTTGCGGCATCTCGACGCCGCCGACCCCCTGCGCCCTTACGTGCTGGGCATGCACGCTTTTGGCCTTGAAGAAAACGCCCACTACGACCACGCTGAAGCGGTCGGCCGCGAAGCAGTTGGCAACGGCGCTCCCGGCACGGCCAAAGTGCCGTGGGCCACTCACGCCGTGGCCCACGTCATGGAAATGCAAGGCCGCTATGGCGACGGCTTGCGCTGGTTGACGCAGCACCAATCCACATGGGCCGAAGGCAATGGCTTTGCAAACCACCACTGGTGGCACAGCGCGCTTTTTCACCTGGAGGCGTTGGACATACCCGCCGCACTGGCCACCTACGACCAGCACCTGAGCAGCGCGAACGCCAGCGTCACGCTGAACCGCCTGGACGGCGCGGCCTTGCTGTGGCGCGTGCATTTGCTGGGCGCTGACGTGGGCGGGCGCTGGGTCGACGTGGCGCAGGGCTGGGACTTGTCGCCGGAGTTTGCTGGCTTGTCGGCCTTCAACGACCTGCATGCGCTGTGGGTGCTGTTGGGCCAACAACGCCTGACCGAAGCAGCCGCTCTGGTCGCGGAGGTGGCGCATCGTGCACAACGCGGAAGCGTTTCTGAAGCGCTCGATACGGTGGAAGTGGCCCTGCCGCTGCTGCGCGGAATGTTGGCCTTTGGCCGAGAAGATTTTGCCGAGGCCTTGCGGCGGACAGCACCGCTGCGCGCGCAATTGCACCGCTTGGGCGGCAGCCACGCGCAACGCGATGCGGTGAGTCAAACGCTGCTGGCAGCAGCCTTGCGATGCGGCGATGCGGCCGCATCGAGCGCATTGTTGGCAGCGCGTCAAGGCAAACAGACCACCCCGCTGACGCAGCATTGGCGTCGGCTGGCCTGATGGGGGTCAAGCTTTCCAACGCACCCGGCCCGCGACCACGGTCTATTGGCCATGCCACTCGTTCGCTCTGCCCCCTCTTCAGTTCGCACCGCCACCCACCCCGTTCGCCCTGAGGAAGCTTTTCCGACCGTCCTGAGGTATCGAAGGACGAGCCAAGTCTCCCGTTCGCCCTGAGGTGTCGAAGGACGAGCCAAGTCTCCCGTTCGCCCTGAGGTATCGAAGGGGTCGCCGCGCCAGACTTCGACGCTGTCCTTCGATACCTCAGGACGAACGGTGAACACTTCATCGGGCCGGAGCACTGGGCACAGGCTGCGTTGCCGCAGATTACTCGTCAACCGTCGAGGGGCTCCACCTCACGCGGAACACACCCGTCCTGAACCCGCACCAGCGCCGCCTCAACCCGCGCCGCCGACACCTCCGTCAGACAACGTGTGTGACCAAAACGGCAGATGCGGTCAAAGCAAGGCATGCAGTCGAGCTGCAATTCTTCCTTCAACCAAATCACCTGCGCGCGCGCATTGAGCGGCGGCGTGTGTTCGGGACTGGTCGACCCGAACACCGCCACTTGAGGCACACCGAAGGCTGCCGCCACATGCATCAAGCCCGAGTCGTTGCTGACCATGCCGCGGGCAGCGGCGATCAAGGCCATGGCGTCGATGAGCGAAGTTTGTCCGGCCAGCACCCGACACGCTCCCGGCGCGGCAGCAGAAATCTGCTCGCAAAGTTCGGCTTCTTTGCCCGAACCCAACAACAACACCACTTGACCGTGGGCTGCAAACAAAGCACGCGCCAGTTCGGCGTAATGCGCAGCCGGCCAGCACTTGGCCGGGCCGTATTCCGCGCCAGGCGCAAACACCCAGTAAGCCCGTGCTTGCACGCCGATGGCGTCAGTGGCTTGCTGCAAAACGCTGGCTTCGAACTGCAGCACCGGGCGCTCGCTGGACTGCGCTTTCTGACCCACCACCTCGCCGTCGTTGAAGCCTGCCAAGGCGCTGTAGAACGCCACCATCGGCGGGCGGCCTTCGGGGTTGGGCAAGCGCCGGTTTAACAGCCAAGGCCGGCCTTCGCCCTGGTAGCCGATGCGCCGCGGAATGCGCGCCAGCCAGGGAATCAAGGCTGCCTTGATGGAGTTGGGCAGCACCAGCGCCGCATCAAACTTGCCCCTCAATCGGGCCGCCACGGCACGCCTTTGGGCCCAGTCCAGACGGCCGTGCGCAAACGGCAACTCGATCACCTCGCCCACCTGCGGCATGGCGCGGTAAACCGGCGCCACCCAAGGCAGCGCGGCCACGCTGAGCACGCCGCCGCGTGCGTGCAAACGCGCCATCAGCGGCTGCGTCATCACGGCGTCGCCTATCCACTGCGGCGCGATGATCAGGGTGCGCTGCACAGGATCAGGGCTTGCGATTCAGCAGCGACGCGGCAGGGCCGGTGGCTCAGTGGAAATGCAGCTTTTCGCCCGCCTTCAAGCGGTACACCGTGCCGCAGTAAGCGCATTTGCCTTCGCCGGTGGTGGCCACGTCGATGAACACCTTGGGGTGCGTACTCCACAGCGTCATTTTTGGGTTGGGGCAAAACACCACGCCGGGGCCCTGAAGGTCGGCCGAAGTGACTTCAACAACAGGTGCGATGCGGTTCATGAGCGTGCTTTCTTCAGGCCAATTTCTTCAAGCCAATGACTTCAAGCCACCAAAGTCAGCCATTCGGCGTACTTGGGGTTGCGGCCGTTGACGATGTCGAAGAAGGCGGCTTGGATTTTTTCGGTGATCGGGCCGCGCGAGCCTTGGCCCAGTTCGACTCGGTCCAACTCGCGGATGGGTGTGACTTCAGCCGCGGTGCCGGTGAAGAAGGCTTCATCGCAGATGTAGACCTCGTCGCGCGTGATGCGCTTTTCAATCAGCTTCAAACCCAGGTCGTCGCAAATGGCCAGGATGGTGTTGCGGGTGATGCCGTTGAGCGCACCGGCCCCGAGGTCGGGCGTGTAGACCACGCCTTTTTTGATGATGAACAGGTTCTCGCCGGCACCTTCGCTGACGAAGCCTGCCGAGTCGAGCAGCAGCGCTTCGTCGTAGCCGTCGTCCAGCGCTTCCATGTTGGCCAGAATCGAGTTGGTGTAGTTGCTGACCGCCTTGGCCTGCGTCATCGTGATGTTCACGTGATGCCGGGTGTAGCTGCTGGTTTTCACGCGTATGCCGCGCTTCAGGCCGTCTTCACCCAGGTAAGCGCCCCACGACCACGCCGCCACCATGGCGTGAATGGTGTTGCCGCGCGGGCTGACGCCCAGCTTCTCAGAACCGATCCAGATCAGCGGGCGCAAGTAGCAGCTTTCCAGCTTGTTTTCACGCACCACCGTGCGCATCGCTTCCGACACCACCTCGGGCGTGAACGGAATTTTCATGCGCAAAATTTTGGCGCTGTTGAACAGCCGCTCGGTGTGCTCATGCAGCCGAAAAATCGCCGTGCCTTTGGACGTGTTGTAAGCCCGTACGCCCTCGAACGCGCCGCAGCCGTAATGCAGTGTGTGGCTCAGCACGTGGATCTTGGCGTCGCGCCATTCCACCAAGGTGCCGTCCATCCAAATTTTTCCGTCGCGGTCTGACATGGACATAAATTACTTTCGGTTTGCGGTGAAGTGATCCAAACATTTTAGACAGCCGCGTTGCAGGCCGCGCTGTTGGAAACGCCGTTGGAAACGCCGCTGGAAAAATACGCCGACTCGCCGGTTTCAATGCGCAGGGGTTCATCCGAACTGACCAGCGTCACTCAGCGCCTGCCGCGCTGATTTCTTGAAAGCTTCCGGGTGTTGCCAGATCGATAGCCGCAACAATTTCCGGCAGGTGAGACCGGATTTTTGGCCAACTGGTTGTCATGAGCACCACGACGGCCATGCGCCGACCCGTCAAGTTCTGCTGGTACTTCAGGTTCTTGTCGGTGGTCACGAAGACCTCAAAATTTTCGGCCTCAGCCGATGCAATCAGAGCGCCGTTTTGCAGCTGTGACCATCCCCGCTCAAAGGCCGTCGAAACTTGGTGATGGTTCAGTGCGTTTCGCAGCGGGGCTGGGGTGCCCTGATCAAATAAAACTTTCAACTAAAGCACTTCAAACGGCTTCAAATGCACTTCGGGCGGCATGCTCAAGAACGCATCGGGCTTGCGTGACTGCCACGCCAGGAAACCACTCAATGAAGTCATGCAGCGAGGCATCGTCTTCAAGGTTCTCGAATAGCGCTGAAACCGGCACGCGCGTGCCCCGAAAGACCCATGCGCCGCTCACGCGTGCAGGGTCTCTTTCAACGGCCGAACAGCTAGACCAATCAATCATGCTCAAAGCGTAGCACTGGCACGCTCGCCCTGCGAACCCACATCCACAACTTCAACAACCTGCGCCCGCTGCAGCGACCACATCGTCAGCTTGCCTTGGGTGAAGGTGAGCACCACGCTGTCGCCTGCCGGGTCGGTCCAGCGCCACACATCGTTGCCGCTGTCGGATTGGTCGTTGACGGTGGCCTCAGTGTTGATGGCGTCGCTGGTGTTGCTGGTGTTGCTGACGGCGCGTTTGCCCATCTTCTGGCCCAGGCTTTGGGTCAAGCCCACCACTTGCAACATCGTCATGTGGCGCAGCAATTTGGCCTGAAACATCACCGCGCTGGCCACATGGCCCACCGGTTTTTCAGTGGCGTTTTTCATCACCCGCAGCGCCCGGCCGAATTGCAGCAACAGCCAGAACACCGTCACCGAGAAAGCCATCACCAAGCCCTGCCAGCCGTAGCTCCAGCCACCCGCCGCAAACGCCACCGCCACCAACAGCCAACCTAGTTTTGAGTTCATGGCGGGATGGTAGTTGCGCGGTGGTCAAGGTCGTGCGCGCTCGGAGTTTCAGGTGACAGTTGAGGTTCTGCTTGTGCAAATTTTTCAACGCCAACTCAGCGCGTTCAGCAACGGGTTTAACTTGCAGGGCGCGTGCCATCGCTAAAGGTCGCGGATCGCAAGCGACTTGGCAAGGTTGAACCTCAACTTGTAAGCCCCCCCCCCCGCGAACACGGGGGGGGGCTGGTTTAAGTTGGTCGCCGACGCTAGATTCAACGCAGTCCCTAATTTCGCCAACACGTTGTCTCTGGTTTTCTGATTGCTTTCCACGTTTTGAGCGGGTCCCGTCGAACCTCTTGTCTATTTTTTAGGAGTTAATCATGTTCAAGCAAACCAAAATCGCGAATCTCGTTCTCGGTGCATTAATCGTCGCGTCGTCATCTGTTTTTGCGACGCCTATTCCCGTGGCTACGACTCTCGTGTCTGTGTCGCCAACCTGT
>JBBRGA010000162.1:0-7239 GCA_038241115.1 Burkholderiales bacterium
GGCATATGGGGCGGCCCGAACCGGGTTTACGCAGCGTTCAAGTTTTTCCTATATACGCTGGCCGGTTCGCTGTTGATGCTGATTGCGTTGATTTACCTGTACTACAAATCAGGCGGCAGCTTTGACATCTTGGCCTGGCACCAACTGCCGCTGCCAATGCACACGCAAACGCTGTTGTTCTTCGCGTTCTTTGCGGCATTTGCCGTCAAAGTGCCGATGTGGCCGGTCCACACCTGGCTGCCCGATGCGCACGTTGAGGCGCCCACCGGAGGCTCGGTGGTGCTGGCAGCCATCATGTTGAAGTTGGGTGCTTACGGTTTCTTGCGTTTTTCGATGCCGATAGCGCCCGATGCGGCGCACGAATGGGCGTGGTTCATCATTTTGTTGTCGCTGGTCGCAGTGATTTACATCGGTTTGGTGGCGCTGGTTCAGCAAGACATGAAGAAGCTGGTGGCTTACTCGAGCATTGCGCACATGGGTTTTGTCACGCTGGGATTTTTCATCTTCAACGAGTTGGGCACTTCGGGTGCCATCGTGCAAATGATCTCCCACGGGTTTGTGTCGGCCGCCATGTTCTTGTGCATCGGCGTGCTCTACGACCGCGTTCATTCGCGTGAAATTGCCAGCTACGGCGGAGTGGTCCACACCATGCCCACGTTTTCGGCTTTTGCGGTTTTCTTCGCCATGGCCAACTGCGGCTTGCCGGGCACGGCTGGTTTTGTGGGTGAGTGGATGGTAATTTTGGGTGCGGTTCAAGCCAATTTCTGGCTGGGTATGTTGGCTGCGACGGCCTTGATTTCGGGCGCTGCATACACACTCTGGATGGTCAAGCGGGTTTACTTCGGACCCATCGCGAACGACCACGTGAGGGAGTTGACCGACATCAACGCACGTGAAACTTTCATGCTCGCATTGCTGGCCGTCGCGGTGCTGTGGATGGGCGTTTATCCCAAGCCTTTTACCGACACCATGCACGTATCAGTCACTTCGCTGCTCAAGCACGTGGCCGTGTCCAAGCTGAACTGAGCGACCAAACTTTTATGAACTCCATGAATTGGCTCGCCGCCTGTCCTGAAATTGTGTTGCTCTGCACTGCCTTGCTGGTCACCATGGTGGACTTGTGGGTGGTGGATCCGCAGCGCAAGCCCACTTACTTGCTGACTCAGGCTTCGCTCGCGCTGGTCGCCGGTTTGCAGTTGTGGCACTTCAATGAAGGTTCCACGGTTTATGCCATGCAGCGCATGGTGGTGGCGGACCCAATGGGCCACCTGCTGGGCTTCTTCGCCAGCGTCGCCACGATGGTGACCCTGGCCTACGCGCGTTCCTATGCCGCCTCGCGCGAGCTGCTCAAAGGCGAGCTGTTTTCGCTCAGCATGTTTTCGCTGCTCGGCATCTTTGTGATGCTGTCAGCCAACAACTTCCTGGTGGTTTATCTCGGCCTGGAGTTGATGAGTTTGTCGCTCTACGCACTGACCGCCATGCGCCGCGACAGCCTCAACGCCACCGAGGCGGCGATGAAGTACTTTGTGCTCGGCGCGCTGGCCAGCGGTTTCTTGTTGTACGGCTTGTCGATGATGTACGGCGCCACAGGCTCGCTCGATATCGGCAAAGTCTTCAACGCCATCGGCACCGGGCAAATCAACAAGGCGGTGCTGGTGTTTGGCATCGTGTTCGTGGTGGCGGGCTTGGCCTTCAAGCTCGGTGTGGTGCCTTTCCACATGTGGGTGCCTGATGTGTACCAAGGCGCGCCAACGGCAGTCACTTTGTTGATCGCGGGGGCACCCAAGTTGGCAGCCTTTGGCATCACCATGCGCTTGCTGGTGGAGGGCATGTCGGGCGTGGCAGAGCATTGGCAGCAAATGCTCATCGTCTTGTCGTTGGGCTCGATGGCTTTGGGCAATTTAGCCGCCATTGCGCAGAGCAACCTCAAGCGCATGTTGGCTTACTCCACCATCGCGCAAATGGGCTTTGTGCTGTTGGGTTTGATCCCTACTGTGGTTGCCAACAACACCTATTCGGCAGCCAACGGCTACAGCTCGGCAATGTTCTACCTGATCACCTACATGTTCACGACGCTGGGCACATTCGGCATGATCATGTTTTTGTCACGCCCCGGGTTCGAGTCGGAGCACATTGACGACCTGAAAGGCTTGAGTCAGCGCAGCCCTTGGTACGCAGGTGTGATGGCAATATTGATGTTTTCTCTGGCTGGTATTCCGCCCACCGTGGGTTTTTACGGAAAGTTCAGCGTGTTGCAGGCACTTGTGTCTACCAATGTGCCGGGCCTGATCTGGTTGGCCGGTGGCGCCGTGGTGTTCTCGCTGGTGGGTGCGTTTTATTACTTGCGCGTGGTCAAGGTGATGTACTTTGATGCGCCCCTGGAAACGGCCCCCATTCACGCCACCTCCGATGTGCGCTTGATCCTGTCGATAAACGGCGCCGCCGTGCTGTTGTTGGGCTTGTTGCCCGGTGGCTTGATGGCCTTGTGCGTGCAGGCCATCGTCAAGACCTTGGCAACCTGAACGCGCCTTGAACAACATGCTGCGCGAATCTGAAGACGCTCATCTTCGCGAAACGCGGGTCACCTCAGACCAGGTTTACAAAGGCCATTTTCTCGATGTTCGGCGTGACGTGGTGCGCTTGCCTGACGGGCGAACTGCCGAGCGCGAATACATTGTTCATCCCGGTGCGGTGATGGTCGTGCCCATCCTAGATGACGGGCGCCTGGTGGTTGAGCGGCAGTTCCGTTACCCGTTGAGTCGGGTGATCGTGGAATTTCCTGCTGGCAAACTCGAGGCGGCCGAAGCGCCTTTGCGGTGCGCCATTCGCGAACTGCAAGAAGAGACCGGCTATCGCGCCAGGCAATGGGCACGCGCAGGAATCTTGCACAACGCCATTGCCTACTCCACCGAGGGCATCGAAGTGTGGTTTGCGCGCGGTTTGACTTTGGGCGAACGACAACTAGATGCCGGTGAATTTCTCGACGTGATTTCCGCCAGTGCGGCCGAGTTGAACGCCATGGCGCGGCGTGGTGATCTGACCGATGCCAAGACTTTGATCGGCCTGAACTGGTTGCAGTTGTGGCAAGCCGGTTCGTGGGATGTTTCTTGGCAAACACTCGATCCCAAAGCAACCGACGACGGCTTGGCCCGCTCGCCCACGCCATGAAGGTGCTCAACCTGCGGTGCGCGCACGACCACCATTTCGAAGGATGGTTTGGATCTGAAGCCGAGTACCTGAGCCAACACGATCGCGGCCTGATTGCCTGCCCGTTGTGCGCCGACACCGCAATTCAACGACTGCCCAGCGCGCCGCATGTTCACACCTCGGGTTCGCGCGAAGTGGTCGCCGCGGCCACTCAAGTCAACAGCTCCGCGCACGCCAACGACGCGACTGGAAATGAGGTTGTCACAGCGCAAGGCTCCAGCCAGCAACTCACACAACAAGCTGCCTGGATGCGTGCTGTTCAACACGTGATGGCCAACACCGACGACGTCGGAAATCGTTTTGCTGAAGAAGCGCGTCGCATTCATTACGGCGAGACAGAAGAACGCGCTATTCGTGGGCAAGCCACCATGGCCGAGGCCAAGGCGCTGGTTGAAGAAGGTATCGCGGTGCTGCCGTTGCCCGTGCCTGCTGCCCTGAAGAAGCCGCTGCAATAGCCGCGAAGTTACGCGTTCAATGCTGCCAGCGTCGACCTTCGGTGGTTCTACAACAGACGCCCCGGATTCATGATGCCCTTGGGGTCAAGCGCCGCTTTGAGGCTGCGCATCAGCGCCAAGGCCACGGGCGACTTGTGCTGAACCAAAGCCTCGCGCTTCAAGCTACCGATGCCGTGTTCTGCCGATATCGATCCTCCATGCGCGCTGACGGCGTCGTAGACAAGTGCGTTCACAGCGGCCTCGTGTGCACCTAAAAACGCCGACGTTTTTGCGCTGTTTTCATCTTTGGTGAGGTCAGATTCAAAGGGCGGCTGCACGTTGTAGTGCAAATTGCCGTCGCCCAAATGTCCAAAGTTGACGATCGCAACGCCGGGGAAGCGCAGCTTCAAGGCCGCGTCGGTGTGGGCCACAAAATCCGCGATACGAGACACCGGCAGCGAGACGTCGTGCTTGATATTGATGCCGCGCTGCGCCTGCGCAAGCGGTATCGACTCGCGCAGATGCCACATCGCCTTTGACTGCTCCAGGCTTTCTGCCACCGCGGCGTCTGTGATCAATTCGGCCGTCAGCGCCTGCTCAAGCAGACCTTCAAACAAGCCGCGGGCATGTGATGCGCTTTCTGTGTCGGCTTGCTCCAGCAGCAGCCACCATGGCGATGCCGGAAGTGGCTGCTTGAGCTGTGGAAACTCAGATTGCACCAGGTCGATCGCCACTCGGCTCATCACTTCGAAGCCGGTCAGGCCAGCGCCCAGGCGCGCTTGCGCCAGCTGCAGCAATCTGACGGCAGCCTCCAAGGTTGGCGCTGACGCCAAAGCCGTCATCGAGGCAGCAGGTTGCGGAAACAGCTTCAAGGTGGCAGCGGTGATCACGCCCAAGGTGCCTTCACTGCCGATGTAGAGGTCGCGCAGCGAGTAGCCAGTGTTGTCTTTGCGCAAGCCGCTCAAGCCTTGCCACACCTCGCCGCTGGCGGTCACCACCTCGAGACCTAAACACAGATCGCGCGCATTGCCAAATCGCAGCACCTGCGTGCCGCCGGCGTTGGTGGCCAAGTTGCCGCCCACCGTGCAGCTGCCTTCCGCCGCCAAGCTCAGTGGGAAGAGCAAACTCGCCGCTGCTGCCGCTTCTTGGACGGTCTGCAAGATGCAACCCGCCTCCACCGTGATGGTCATATTGGCTGCGTCAAGCTCGCGAATTTGGTTGAGTCGCGTCAAGCTCAACAGCACCTGCGTGCCGGTCGCGTCCGGCACGGATGCGCCCACCAAACCGGTGTTGCCGCCTTGCACCACCAAGCCTGTGTTGTGGCTGCCGCAGGCCTTCACCACGGCCGCGACTTCATTGACATTGCCCGGCCGCACCACTGCCAAAGCCTTGCCGCGATAGCGTTTGCGCCAATCCAGCTCATAGTTCGACAAGTCGCCTTCGGTCAGCACGTGGGCCGTGCCAACGGCATCGTGCAGCGCACACAGCAACTCAGTGCGCAAATTCAAACTGCTGCCTTTTTCAACAACTGAAAACGCCAGCGCACGTGCAGCGAACACGCCGTGAACAGCACCAGGCACAACACCACCTCGGCAATTGCCAAAGGCACGCTGGGCCCGCGGTCGCCGTAGGCGCGAATGCAGCCTTCAATGGCGTAAAACCAAATGAACAAGCTGACCCAGCGATAGGTGTACATGCGATTTTTCAAAAAGCCCGCCAGCGGTAGCGCCAACGGCAAGGCTTTGAGCGCCAGGGTTTTGTTGCCAGTGGGGGCCAGCCACAGTTCCCAGGCCAGGCAGAGCACGATGAGTGCCATCAGGCTGCCAACCGCGACAGCGCGCGTCCAGGCAATCGAGGTCGGCAAAGTGTTTGGCACATCGAGCACGGGGTCGGCAGGCGCAGGCGAGGTTGGATTCATCGATGGCATCATAGTGACGGATGAACCTCCCGACGACCTTGAAGGCCACTGCGAACACCCCATTGCGCCAGCATCTGGCGAACCTGCTCGCAGCACTGAAAACCTGGCCTTGGCTGGACACCGTGATCACGCTGCGCCGGCGGTTTCGGGAAGACCGTTTGGGACTGAGCGCTGGCAGCCTGACCTTCACCACCCTGATTTCTCTGGTGCCGCTGGTCACGGTGATGCTGGCCCTGTTTTCCGCCTTCCCGATGTTCGCGTCGTTTCAAGTGGCGCTGGAGCAGTACTTTCTGAAAAGTCTGGTCCCTGACTCCATCGCCAAGCCCGTGTTGTCAGCGTTGACGCAATTTGCGGGCAAGGCCAACCGCCTGGGCACCGTGGGTTTGGTGTTTTTGGTGGTCACGGCATTGGCGTTGATGCTCACCATAGACCGCAGCTTGAACGCGATTTGGCGTGTGCGGCAACCGCGCCCGATTGCGCAGCGCGTGCTCGTGTATTGGGCTGCAGTGACGCTCGGGCCGCTGTTGTTGGGCATGAGTTTGTCGCTCACCTCCTACGCCATCTCCGCATCCCGTGGCGTGGTCAGCGCCCTGCCAGGCGGCGTGGCGATGTTGCTGACTGCGTTGGAATTTGCGCTGCTCGCGGTCGGTTTGGCCAGCCTGTTTCACTACGTTCCCAACACCCACGTGCGCTGGCGGCACGCGCTGGCGGGCGGCGTGTTTTCGGCCATTTGCTTCGAGGCTGCCAAGGGTGTGCTCGGTTGGTACGTGCGCCAAGTGCCGACGTACGCGATGGTCTACGGCGCGTTCGCGACAGTGCCGATTTTTTTGGTTTGGATCTACATCAGCTGGGTGCTGGTGCTGCTGGGTGCGGTGGTGGCGGCCTACGCGCCCAGCCTGCAGATGCACTCGGTACGCCGCGCTTCAGGGCCTGGGCACCGGTTTGAACTGGCGCTCAGCATGCTGCGTGTGCTGGCTGAGTCAAGAGCAACGGCCGCTCACGGCTTGAACGCGCAGCAGTTGTCTGAAGTGCTGCGAGTCGATCCGCTTCAGGTCGAACCGATGCTGGAGCTGCTGTTGAGCATGGACTGGGTGGCAAGATTGGACGAAGGCGACACGCCGCGTTATGTGTTGTTGTGCGAACCGAGCGCCACCTTGGCGCAGCCGCTTCTCGCATCGACACTTCTCGCCGAGTCCGCCAGCGTGGCGGGTTTCTGGCACAGCGCACGCTTGGATTTTTTGACGCTGAATGATTTGATGTCAGCGCCCAACGTCGCTGCGCCGAGCTGACGCATCGGTATCAAAGTGATGGCTTCAGCGTGGCTCGCAGCGCCAACAGCAAGCTCTCAGGTGCTTCTGCCATCAATGCGTGGCCTGCCTCCAGTTCATGCACCGTGGCGTTGAGCGCCGCTGCAATCTCACGCGCTTGTTTGGGTTGCGTCATCTGATCGGCGCGCCCCAATATCAATGCGGCAGGACAAGTGACCGAACTCGCAGACTGCAGACCGCGCGCGTAGTTGTTGCACACGCTGAAATCTTGGTGAAACAAGCTGCTGTGTTCACTGGACGCTTGCACTTTGTGCATCAAGGCCCGTGAGCCGCCACGCAACCAACTGCCAGGGCCGGGGTAAGACGGTTTGGCCGCCAGGCTGGAATGTGAAAAAGCCACCACCATGTCGAT
>JBBRGA010000163.1:0-7178 GCA_038241115.1 Burkholderiales bacterium
TTGCCGAAAACCGCGGTGAGCGCGAAGCTCAGCTTGTTCCAAAGCGCTGGCTAGGAGTGTGGGCGGCAGAAGGCGGCGAAGCGAAAGGTGGCCCCAGCGAGGACAGTTTTTGCCGGGTTTGCAGGCCCATAGCCGTAGCTATGGGACAAAAAGCCGGTGAAAAATGGACCGCTGCGGCCGCCTTGCAGCCGCCGCTCCTTCTGCCGCCCACGCTCCTCGGTGATCGGTTCAGGTCACTTTCGCCGCAAAGACAGCGACAGCTTCGAGGGCAAACTGCCCTTGTTGGTCCACATCCAGCAGTAGTCCTGGCTCAGGCTGACATTCAGCTTCCCTTGGGCCTCAACGGCTGCGTCCTGACGCACAGGGAACACCACCTGCTCGCCCGCGTGATAGTGAATATTGAAGTTTGTCGGCAAGTCGCTCGTGAACGACCACACCACCGATTGACCCTTTGCAAGCGGACCGCAAACCTCGGCGAACTTGCCCGGCGCGAGGTTGATCGCGGTATCGAAGCGACCCGCCGAATCCCAGGCGATGTCCTTCAATTCAGCGCTCACTTCAGGCGCCACAGCGGCGATAGTCACAACCGCCATCACCGTCAAGAGACGACGGCCTCGTCCGCAAAATCCTTTTTCTGACCGACCCATGCTCTGATCCTTCCAATGCGATTTATTGGCAGCAACACGCGGCTGAGTCTGCCGCAGTACCGTCGCCGCGATCGTCTGCAGCACATCAGCACCGCTTCAAGTTCGCGATGTTCGCAAAGGCGCCGCACTCAACCTCAACCTCAACCTCAACCGCAACAGCAACCGCTGCGCGCCGGTGCTGCGGGCTTGTCCGAGGCGCCAACGATGTTCTCGATGGCCACAGGCGTGTAGCCAGCGTCTGTGATGGCTTTGCCGAGTGTTGTTTGATCCGCCTCGGCGCTGTTGATCGTGACGCGATGCGCCGCCAAGTCGATTTGCACGTCAGCGCCAGGAGCCACTGATTTGATCGCTTTGGTGATCACTCCGACGCAGTGGCCGCAGGTCATGTCGTTGATTTCAAAGGTATTCATAGGGAGTTTCTTTAAGACAAAGTGGAAGAAGAATTCAGTGTCGACCTTCCCACCGTGGCAAGGTCAAGCGATTTATTTGAGAGCCTCTGCCACTCGCATGCTGACTGCTGCCGGTTCACTCAGCCAACTCGTCGAGGATCGGACACTCCGGTCGCCCGTCGCCGTGGCAGCCGTCGGCGAGGGCCTCGAGCGTGCGCTTCATGGCCGCCATTTCGCCCATGCGCCGGTCCAGATCCGCCACATGCAACAGCGCGATGCGCTTGACGTCGGCGCTGGCGCGACGGCGGTTTTGCCACAGTTTCAGCAGCGCAGCGATCTCGACCAAGCTGAAGCCCAGCTCGCGCGCCCGGCGAACGAAGCGCAGGGTGTGCACTTCTTTGGGGCCGTACTGCCGGTAGCCCGAGTCGGTGCGATGAACCTTGGGCAACAGCGACAGCGTTTCGTAGTAACGGATCATCTTGGCCGACACACCAGAGCGCGCCGCCGCTTCACCGATGTTGAAGACGCCGTCGGTCATGGCGCCTTCGGCAATCGCGAATTCAGCCGCTTCGAGTTCCGTCATTTCGCCGCTCCCTTCCAGCGCCGCAGCAGCAGCGCATTGCTCACCACACTGACGCTGCTGAAGGCCATCGCCGCCCCGGCGATCACTGGGTTCAACAGCCCGAAGGCGGCCAGCGGCACGCCGACCAGGTTGTACACAAACGCCCAGAACAGGTTTTGGCGAATCTTCGCGTAAGTGCGCCGCGAGATGTCGATGGCATCGGCGACCAGGCTGGGCTTGCCGCGCATCAACGTGATGCCTGCCGCGTGCATGGCCACATCGGTGCCGGTGGACATGGCGATGCCGACGTCTGCAGAAGCCAGCGCAGGCGCATCGTTGATGCCGTCGCCGACCATCGCCACGATCCTTCTGCCCGCCCCACCCTGCTTCAGTTTCGCGACGATGTCGGCTTTGTCCTGCGGCAGCACTTCCGCTTCAACCTGATCGATGCCCAGCGCCTGCGCGACCGCATTGGCGCTGCCGCGGTTGTCGCCGGTGACCAGAACGGTCTTCACCTTCAACGCGTGCAGGCGGGCCACGGCATCACGGGCATCGGCCTTCACGGTGTCTCCAAATGCGAACAAGCCCAGCAACACCGGCTTGTCGGTGACATCGGCAAGCCACGACACCGTTTGACCTTGCGCTTCGTGCTGCTGCGCCGACTGCACCAGCACGGCGTAATCAACGCTGAGCTCTTTCATGTAGCGCGTGCTGCCCAGGCGCAGTTCGCGGCCGGCCACCCACGCAGCCATGCCCTTGCCGGCCACGGCGCGAACCTGCGTTGCTGCAATTTTGGGCAAGGACCCAGCCGCGCCTTCCACAGCAGCAGCCTCTAGCACTGCGCGCGCCAGCGGGTGTTCGCTGCCGGCCTGGATGGCGGCCGCAGCCGCCAGCAGAGCGCGCCGATCGCCTGCGGCAGGAACGGCCGCCAGCAGCTTGGGCTTGCCCTCGGTCAACGTGCCGGTCTTGTCAAACGCCACCACCGTGATGGCGTGCGCCACTTCCAGGGCCTCGGCGTCCTTGATCAAGATGCCGTGGCGCGCCGCCACACCGGTGCCGGCCATGATGGCGGTGGGCGTGGCCAGACCCAGAGCGCACGGGCAGGCGATCACCAGCACCGCCACGGCGTTCAGGATGCCCTGCTCCCACTGCCCCGTGCCCAGGCCCCAGCCCAGCAAGGTGATCAGGGCTATGCCGATCACCACCGGCACGAACACAGCGCTGACCTTGTCGACCAGCCGCTGGATCGGCGCCTTCTTGGCCTGCGCGGATTCGACCATGCGCACGATGCGCGCGAGTGTCGACTCAGCGCCCACCGCCGTCGTGTCGACGATCAGCAGCCCTTCGCCGTTGACCGCTCCGCCGGTGACGCGGTCGCCTTCGTGGCGCGCCACAGGCAGGCTCTCGCCAGTGATGAGCGACTCGTCCACCTGGCTCGCGCCTTCCCGTACCAGGCCGTCGACGGCAATGCGCTCACCCGGGCGGACCACTACCTGGTCGCCCACCTTGACCTGCGAGATCGGCACTGACTGCTCTGCGCCGTCGCGCCTCACCGTGGCCGTCTCGGGCCGCAAGGCGTTCAACGCCCGGATGGCCTCGGTGGTCTGGTGCTTGGCGCGTGCCTCCAGCCACTTGCCCAGCAACACGAGCGTGATGACCACCGCCGAGGCCTCGAAATACAGCTGCGGCATGCCGCCCTGGCCGTCCGCACTTTGCCGCAGCAGCTCGAACACGCTCAGGCCGTAACCGGCCGTGGTGCCCAGCGCAACCAGCAAGTCCATGTTGCCGGCACCGGCCCGCAGCGCTTTCCAGCCGGCGACGTAGAAGCGAGCACCGAGCCAGAACTGCACCGGCGTTGCCAGGGCCAGTTGCAGCCAGCCGTTGAGCATCCAGTGTTTGCCGAATGGCAGGCCCACCATCGGAACGATCAGCGGCAGTGAGAGTGCCGCCGCCACTGCCACCGGCCACCAGGGCGCCGTCGGTTTGGTTGTCGCCTTGGCGCCGAGCGTGGCCGGGGGCTTGGCAACATACGCAGCCCGGTCCACGGCGGCGACCAAGCCCTCGACCGTGACCATGCCGCTGACGAACTGAACCTGCGCGGTCTCGGTGGCCAGATTGACCTGCGCGGAAACGACGCCTTCCACCTTGCTCAGCGCCTTCTCGACGCGCGCCACACAAGACGCGCAGGTCATGCCGTCGATCGCCAGCGACACGGTCTGCCGCGGCACCGAGTAGCCGGCCCGCTCAACGGCCTCGGTGATCGCATGCGCATGAAGATCAGGCGCGGAGCGCAGCGTGGCGGCCTCGGTCGCAAGATTGACGTTGGCGGACGAGACGCCCGGCAACTGGGCCAGTACCTTCTCGACACGTGCGACGCACGAGGCACAGGTCATCCCTTCGATGGGAAAAGACCACTCAATTGAACGTGGTGAGGCAGCAAGGGCAGTGTTCATGGTGCGGGCGCCGATGTGGAGTCGAAGCGCGTAATTCGGGTAAGCAACAGCATGCAGCTTGACACCATGGGAAAGTCAAGCGCCCTTTGCGTATCCCCAAATCGAACGCGGTCGAATTCTGGCGCGACACCACTTGGCTTTTCGCATGAAGTTCAGAGCAAGCCTGAACGTCGCGCGCTGTGCAGGTGTCCAGTTTTGTCGGGGCGGGTCCCTCCGCGTAAACGGCGTCGCGTCCTACGGCCAAATTTCCGACGACCGTCCATCCTCGACTCACCGCCCACGAAGTGCTGCAACGCGCTTTGCGAAAGCGGAAGCCGGATCGTCGCCCACATCGCTTTGCGAACGATCTTTTTCGAGCGCCCTCCCGCGGGCGCAGAGGCACCTTTTGAAAGAACCTTTCCAATGACCCACAACCCAATGACCCAAAAACCAATGAACCAAGCCTGTGTCGACGCCTGCAATGCGTGCGCCGATGCCTGCGACCACTGCGCGGTTTCCTGCCTGCAGGAAACCGATGCCCACATGATGGCCCGCTGCATTGCGCTCGACATGGACTGCGCTGCGATGTGCCGACTTGCCGCGGGGTTCATGGCCCGCCGAAGTGAGTTCATGACGCAGGTGTGCAAGATGTGCGCTGAGATTTGCAACGCATGCGGCGAAGAATGCGCCAAGCACTCCATGGAGCACTGTCAAGCGTGCGCCCGCGCCTGCCATGTCTGCGCGCAGGAACTCGAAAAGATGACGGACTGACCCGTTCACCTTTCACTGACCCGCCACAGTCCGAGGGCCGGTGATCGGGGCTTTCGGTTGCGCAAGATCAAACGCTCGTTCGATCAGGCTCACTGCATTGAACAGGATGGGTTGACTGCAGGGTGCGACAACGCACAGACGGCCGGCCCCATCTGGCGCACGCTTGGCGCTCGCTTGACGTAATAGTGTGTACGGAGCCTTCATGACGATTCAAAAATCCGCCGCCTCGATGAACCGGCCGGTCGCAATCCACAGTCTGAAACGCGAAGACTGCGTGCACGTCGGATTTTCGACAGACAAAGACCTGCAGCGCTGATTGCGCATTTCCCAATGTCGAACATGCCGTCACTCCCGAACACAAGCACAAGGCGCAACACCGCCTGTGCCATGTTGTTCGTGTGGCTGTTTGCCTGGGTGTCAGGGGTCGCGAACGCCTGCCTGCTGGATCCGCAGCGTGACCACGCCCAAGGATTGCAGCAGTCGCAAGTCACACCCGAAGCCGCTGCGATGGGCGTTGACGGGCATCACACCGAAGGGGTGGTCCATCACACCCAAAGGGTGGCCCCTCACGCCGTAGGCGTCGCAACTCACGATGACGATTCCGACAGCATGCCCTCGAAGGAATCGTGCTTGAAGGCATGCGATGCGGGTTCCCAGTCAGTGTTGAAGCATGCAGCCAGCTTCGACTTGGTCGATCCGGGTCTGCCGCACATCGTGACCGCCGCGTGGACCGCGCCAACACGCATGGCACCCACGCCTGGGCGGGAAGCCGACTTCCGGCTCCCCGATCGCGGGCCGCCCATCAGAGTTCTCTTCTCGCGCTTGGCACTTTAGCCACCAACGGGGACCGCGCCGCCGGAGCGTTGCACTGCGCGTTTCGCTCAGCGTTTCGCCCCCCATGCCAACCGCCTGGACGCCGCACCTCGGCAAAGGCCTCGTCAGACAGCGGCTGCGTTGGTCTTCTGAAAAAGCACCCCATCGTTGCGCCGGACTTGTCACTGCGATGAGTACGGCAGACCAGACGTACCCCGCGCACACGCCGCGTTTTGTGCCTTCGCTGGCCAGACGGGCATCCATGGATTGAACTCAAAAGCGAGACGCCGGATTTCATCATTTTTCAAGGAGAACTCAACATGCAAACCCTCAAATTCGACGTCCAAGGCATGACGTGCGGCGGCTGCACCGGCAGCGTGCAGCGCGTCCTCGGCAAGATCGACGGCGTCACCCACGTCGACGTGTCGCTGAGCCCCGGCTCCGCCACGCTGGAGGCCGACCCCACCCGCGTCACGCCCGCTCAGATCGAGGCCGCGATCAGCAGCCTGGGCTACCAAGCCAAGTTACATCCGGTGCAGCCCAGGGCGACGCCGTAATCCGCCCACGCTCCTGGCCGCAGTCAATCGCAGCGCTCGGCGCGCTGACCACCACCCCCACAAGGAAGCACCATGAAAACCAGCGCCATTGAAGTGCACGACATGCTGTCCGTATTCAGCGTCGACGAAGTCGAGAAGCGAATCGGCGAGGTGCCCGGTGTCCAAAGCGTCACCGTGAACTTTGCTGCCGGCACCGCCAGCGTGCGTTATGACGAAACACAGCTCGAAGCGACCGACATCAAGTCGGCCGTCCGTCAACGCGGATTCGACGCCGCCGAGCCCGCCGCCAGTCCGCAAGGCGATGGCGAAAAAGGCACAGGGAAACCGGGTGCGCCGCCTGAAGCGGCACCGGCTTCACCACCGGCCGGCGCAGCGCCTGAGCCTCCGTCAGCCGCGCCTCCCGCCGCGCCAGAGGCTGCCGCGCCAGAGGCCGCCACGCCAGAGACCGCAGCACCCGACTCTCCCGCCAGCGACTCTCCTGCCAGCGACTCTCCCGCAGGCGATGAGCCGAAGGACAAGGCGGCAGCGGAAAAGAGTTGACACGCCATTTCACGCAGCGGCGACGCCGCCCCGAACACACCAACACCTGGCATGCGACCCCGCCAGTTCCCAACCGACCCATGGGTCAGCCACCGCTTCACAGGAGATCGACATGACCACCGCCATCGTTTCACGAACCACTGCCCAAGGTTTGCCGCCAGAGTTGAGAAGAGCCCAGGCAGCCGTCCAGCTGCCGGAAGTGCAGGAGATGCTGCGCAGACTGTCCGGCCACGGCCTGGGCATCTACATGCCGCACATGCACGATGAAAAATCGGGCGATTTTCTGTCGCTCCCCGATGACGTCACGCAGGTGGAAGCCGGCCTCGAAGTGTCGTTCCAGGCTGCGGCAGAAATTGCCGACCAAGCCGACCGCTTTCTGCCGGTCGCGTGGCTTTGGCGCGCTGGTGCGGTGACCGCTGCTGCCGCATGCGAAATGGTTCAGACCGATTCGCCGGCCGACGCAGAGC
>JBBRGA010000164.1:0-7155 GCA_038241115.1 Burkholderiales bacterium
CTCGACTGACCCGTTGCCCAACGTACCGGCTGACCTGACGTTGGAGATCGAAGCCTCGAATCCCGCCCTCGAAGTGCTGCGCCGTCTGGCCTCACAGCCCCCGCGCATTCGCGTCAGCGGTGATTCGGCCTTCGCAGCCGACGTGAGTTGGATCTCCGACAACCTGCGCTGGGACCTGGAAGACGACATTGCTCGCATCGTGGGCCAAGGCCCCGCGCATGAGCTGGCACGCATCGGTCGTGCCATGGGCAAGGCGCTGGGTGGCGTGGTGGGTTTTGCCTTTAGCCGCACGGCTCAGCGCTCGGGTTCAGACGCTGACACTGCGTCCGGCAGCTCGGGCGCTGCCGTCTGATGCGGAACCTCAGCCGACTCATCTTCATCGTCGTCACGCTGCTGCGGTTTGGGCTGGACCAACTCGCCCTGTCGAGTTTTCAGCAACCTTGGGTGCGCTTCTTAGTCAAGTGCATCACCGTGGGTCGCAAGTTGGACGCGCCGCGCGGCGTGCGTCTGCGCATGGCCTTGGAGCGTTTGGGTCCGGTGTTTGTCAAGTTTGGACAGGTGTTGTCCACGCGGCGCGATCTGCTCCCTGCCGATCTGGCGGACGAGTTGGCGCAACTTCAAGACAACGTGCCGCCATTTCCTGCAGCGCAAGCCCGCCAACTGATTGAGAAGGCGTTCGGCAAACGCATTGAAGAGGTTTTTGCGAGCTTCGATGCCGAACCAGTGGCCAGCGCGTCGATCGCACAAGTGCATTTCGCTACCTTGAAAGACGGCCGCGAAGTGGCGGTGAAGGTGCTGCGCCCCAACATCCTGCATGTGATTGACGACGATCTGGCCCTGCTGAGCACGGTGGCTTCCTGGGTCGGCAAACTTTCGGCCGATGGCAAACGCTTGAAGCCGCGCGAGGTGGTGGCCGAGTTTGACAACTACCTGCACGACGAGCTTGACTTGGTGCGCGAAGCTTCCAATGCGTCGCAGTTGCGCCGCAACATGACCGGGCTGAACCTGGTGATGATTCCCGAGATGCACTGGGATCTGTGCACCAAAACCGTCATCGTGATGGAGCGCATGAAGGGCATGCCGATCAGCAATGCGCAGGCCCTGATCGACGCCGGTGTGGACATTCCCAAACTCGCACGCGACGGCGTGACCATCTTTTTCACGCAGGTGTTTCGCGACGGCTTTTTCCATGCCGACATGCATCCCGGCAACATCCAGGTCAGCACCGCTCCTGCCACCTTCGGGCGCTACATCGCGCTCGACTTCGGCATCATCGGCACGCTGACGGAATTCGACAAAGAGTATTTGGCGCAAAACTTCATCGCGTTTTTCAGGCGCGATTACAAGCGAGTCGCACAGCTGCACGTCGAGTCAGGTTGGGTGCCCGCCAGCACGCGAGCGGACGAGCTTGAAAGCGCCATCCGCGCGGTGTGCGAACCGCAGTTCGACCGCCCGCTGAAAGACATTTCATTGGGCCAAGTGCTGCTGCGCCTGTTTCAGACGTCACGCCGCTTCAACGTTGAGATTCAGCCGCAATTGGTGTTGCTGCAAAAGACGCTGCTCAACGTCGAAGGCTTGGGTCGCCAACTCGACCCCGAACTTGACCTGTGGGCCACCGCCAAGCCATTTCTAGAGCGCTGGATGAACGACCAGGTGGGCTGGCGCGGTTTGGTGGAAGGGTTCAAGAACGAGGCACCTCGCTACGTTCAGCTGTTGCCCGAGTTGCCTCGCCTGCTGCACCAAGCGCTTCAGCCCAGGCCGGCCGCGCAGTCGCAAATGCTGGGGGCGCTGCTGGCGGAGCAGCGGCAAACGAATCGCTTGCTGCGCGGCCTGATTTATGCCGCCTTGGGCTTTGTGTTGGGCGCGCTGATTTGGGCGGTTGGCGTCCCTTTTTGGGTTCATTGGCGATCCTGACTCGATGCCCGGCTCTGGCGCCTGAGCACGGCGTCTGCAGGGGTGGCGTCGCCGTATAATTTGAGGTTGATCAGCACCTGCCCAGAGTGCCTGAAAACCTTACAACTCCAGTCATCCAAAGGCTTCCCATGCCGATCTACGCATACCGCTGTGAGTCGTGCGGACACGCGAAAGACGTGCTGCAAAAAATTTCTGACCCGCTTTTGACCACCTGCCCCGCCTGCGGCGCGGAGCAATTCAAAAAGCAGGTCACCTCCGCCGGTTTTCAGCTCAAAGGATCGGGCTGGTATGTGACCGATTTTCGAGGCGGCGCGACCGATCCAGCCAAAGGCGACGCGGCGAAATCGGACTCGGGCAAAGGTGAATCAGGCAAAGGCGATTCCGCCAAAGGTGACTCAGCAAAAGGTGACTCCGCAAAAGGTGATTCAGGCCAGGCGAGCGCCTCGAGCTCGGGCTCAGAAAAGTCAGGCGGCGACAAGGCTGCGGCCACGAGCGGTTCGACTCCGGCGGCGAGCACGTCAACATCCAGCGCGAGTTCAGCCGCTGGCGCTCCGGCCGCGCCCGCGCCGTCCAGCAAATAACCCAAGCCCGCAAGGATTGCCTTGAAGAAATACCTCCTCACCGGCCTCTTGGTTTGGTTGCCCCTGGCCATCACTATTTGGGTTTTGCATTCGGTGCTTGGCCTGCTCGACGGCGTGTTTGGCGCCGTGCTGTCGGCCACCCAAGCCGTGCTGCCCGAGGGCGCTCGCGGGTCGATCGATGTGCTGCGCCGCATTCCGGGTTTGAGCGTCATCGTCATGGTGGCGGGTTTGCTGCTGACCGGCATTTTTGCGGCCAACATTTTTGGTCAGTGGTGGCTCAAGCAGGGCAGTCGGCTGCTCAACAAGATCCCCATCGTCAAGTCGATCTACAGCTCGGTCAAACAGGTGTCCGACACGCTGTTTTCCAGCAGCGGCAATGCCTTCCGCGAAGCGGTGCTGGTCGAGTACCCCCGAAAAGACGCCTGGACGATTGCGTTCGTGACCGGCAAGCCCAGCGGAGAAGCGGCCCAGCATTTGATCGGTGACTATGTGAGCCTTTATGTGCCCACCACGCCGAACCCCACGTCGGGCTTTTTCCTGATGGTGCCGCGCGCCGACGTCAAGGGTTTGAACATGAGCGTGGACGAGGCCCTGAAGTACGTGATCTCGATGGGCGTGGTGGCCCCCGCACACTCGCACGCGCCCTCGACCGCGCGAGACTTGCGAAATCAGCCCGGTTGAGCGCGCGGCCAGCGCTCAACCAAAAGGCGTTGCAGGATGCGACCCAATAAGCGACTCGAGAAGCGATCCACGACGCGACCCACGACGCGACCCACCCAGAGCCCCCACACCGCGGTCCCGACATGCGGTCCAGCAACGCCAACCGTCAGTGCCGAATGTCCGCAAAGCATCGCCGCACCTCACGCGCCGAACCGGCGGTTGCCCCCGAGCGCGACCGCACCACTGAATCAGACCTTGGAGTGATCCCATGAGAACAACGTACTGCGGCCTCGTCAGCGAAGCCTTGATGGACCAAACCGTGACCCTGATGGGTTGGGCGC
This sequence comes from Burkholderiales bacterium, assembly GCA_038241115.1. GTDB lineage: Bacteria > Pseudomonadota > Gammaproteobacteria > Burkholderiales > Burkholderiaceae_C > JANYJJ01. Next base: position 3,497 of record JBBRGA010000164.1, read on the forward strand.
ACCGTCGCCGTGACCACGGCGGCGTGATCTTCATCGACTTGCGCGACCGCGAAGGTCTGGTGCAAATCGTCTGCGACCCCGATCGTGCCGAGATGTTCAAAGTCGCAGAAAACGTGCGCGGCGAATACTGCTTGAAAGTGGTCGGCAAAGTGCGCGCGCGGCCCGAGGGAACCGCCAACGCCAACCTCATCAGCGGAAAAATCGAAGTGCTGTGCATGGAACTGGAAGTGCTCAACCCCAGCGTCACGCCGCCGTTTCAGATTGACGACGACAACCTGTCTGAGACCACCCGCCTGACGCACCGCGTGCTCGATTTGCGTCGCCCGCAGATGCAAAAAAACCTGATGCTGCGTTACCGCGTGGCCATGGAAGTGCGCAAGTTCCTCGATGCCAACGGTTTCATTGACATCGAAACCCCGATGCTCACCAAGAGCACGCCGGAAGGTGCCCGCGACTACTTGGTGCCCAGTCGCGTGAACGAAGGCATGTTCTTCGCTTTGCCGCAAAGTCCGCAGCTGTTCAAACAACTGTTGATGGTGGCGGGCTTTGACCGCTATTACCAAATCACCAAGTGTTTCCGCGACGAAGACTTGCGCGCCGACCGGCAGCCCGAATTCACGCAGATCGACATCGAGACCAGTTTCCTCACCGAGGAAGAAATTCGCAGCATGTTCGAGGGCATGATCCGCACCGTTTTCAAGAACGCCATCGGTGTGGATTTGCCGGTCTATCCGGTGATGAAGTACGCCGAAGCCATGCACCGCTTCGGCTCTGACAAGCCTGACCTTCGCGTGAAGCTGGAGTTCACCGAGCTCACCGATGCCATGAAGACAGTGGACTTCAAAGTCTTCAGCACGCCCGCCACCACACCTGGCGGTCGCGTGATCGCCCTGCGCGTGCCAGGCGGTGGCGCGGCAAGCGGCGGCATCAGCCGAGGTGAGATTGACGCGTACACCGAGTTCGTAAAAATTTACGGCGCCAAAGGCTTGGCGTGGATCAAGGTCAACGACCTGAGCAAAGGCCGCGAGGGCTTGCAAAGCCCCATCGTCAAGAACTTGCACGACCAGGCGGTGGCTGACATCCTCAGCCGCACCGGCGCGCAAACAGGCGACCTGATTTTCTTTGGTGCCGACAAAGGCAAGGTCGTCAACGACGCCATCGGCGCGCTTCGCGTCAAGCTGGGACACAGCGAATTCGGCAAAGCCCACGGTTTGTTTGACGATGTCTGGGCGCCGCTTTGGGTGGTCGATTTCCCGATGTTCGAGCAAGACGACATCGGCGCGCGGTGGAACGCGGTTCACCACCCGTTTACCGCGCCCAAGGACGGCCACGAAGACCTGATGGACACCGACCCCGGCGCCTGCATTTCCAAGGCCTACGACATGGTGCTGAACGGCTGGGAAATGGGTGGCGGATCGGTTCGAATTCACCGCGCCGAAGTTCAAAGCAAGGTTTTCAAGGCCTTGAACATTGACGCGGAAGAGGCGCAAGAAAAGTTCGGCTTCTTGCTCGACGCCCTGCAATACGGCGCGCCGCCGCACGGTGGTCTGGCCTTTGGTCTGGACCGTTTGGTGACCATGATGACGCAGGCCGAGAGCATTCGCGACGTCATCGCTTTCCCCAAAACCCAGCGGGCGCAATGCTTGCTCACCGGCGCGCCGTCTGCAGTCGACGAGAAGCAGTTGCGCGAGCTGCACATCCGCTTGCGCAGTGCGCAGGCGTAATGCGAAGGCGTAAAGCGCAGTCTCAAAGCGCAGTTTCAAAGCATTGGGCAGAACTTTTCGCACCTGATGGCAAATCGCGGTCAATCGTCACACCCAGAATTTTGAATCAATGACCCCAGCGCGCGTGCCCAAAATCCCTGAATCTGTTCTTGTGGTTATTCACACCTCGGACCTGCAGGTGCTGCTGATCGAGCGTGCCGACAAGCCTGGTTTTTGGCAAAGCGTGACCGGATCGAAAGACGCTGTGGACGAGGTTTCCAGCGAAACCGCGGTTCGTGAAGTCGGTGAAGAAACGGGCATTGCCGTCGGTTCGGCTGAGGTGCCAACGGCGAATTTGCGCGACTGGAAGCGGCGCAACACGTATGAGATTTTTGAGACCTGGCGACATCGCTACGCACCCGGCGTGACGCACAACACCGAGCATGTGTTCAGCTTGTGCGTGCCCCGCGATGTGGTGGTCAAGCTCTCGCCGCGCGAGCACTTGCGCTTCGAGTGGTTGCCGATGGACCAGGCTGCTGCGCGTTGCTTTTCACCGTCCAATGTGCAGGCGATTTTGGAGTTGCCGCAGCACTTGGGGCTTGCGCAGTGATGCGTCATTTGCCTGGCACCCAACTCGGCACGCATCACAGCACGCAGCACGCCAGCGACGTGCTGCGCGTGGCCACCTACAACATCCACAAGGGCGTGCGCGGCGTTGGGCCGCGCAAGCGCCTGGAGATACACAACCTCGCCTTGGGCATCGAGGCGCTTGACGCAGACCTGGTGTTTTTGCAAGAAGTGCGCTTCAGCAACCGCGCCGAAGCGCGCCAATTCACGGATGTGCATCGCGGCTGGCCGCGCATGCCGCAGGCCGATTTTTTGGCCCCTGAAGGCTATGCGGTGGCCTACCGCACCAACGCCGTCACGCGCGACGGCGAACATGGCAATGCCTTGTTGTCGCGCTGGCCGCTGGGCGACTCGGGCCATCACGATGTGTCTGACCACCGCTTCGAGCAGCGCGGCTTGTTGCACGTGCCGGTGCAGTGGAACGGCAGCACGGTGCACACGGTGGTGGCGCACTTGGGCTTGATGCATTCGGGCCGCGTTCGTCAGGTCGAGCGCATCGCGGCGTTCATCGATGCCCAGGTTCCACCGGGTGCGCCGCTGGTGCTGGCGGGTGACTTCAACGATTGGGGCGAAAAGCTTGACGAGCCGATCCGCGCCATGGGTTTGACGCCCGCGCAAAACCGAGACAACGCCATGCCGCGCACCTTCCCGTCGCGCGTGCCGGTGTTCTCGCTCGACCGCATCTACACGCGCGGTTTGCAGTGCAACTCCACGCTGGTGCCGCGCGGTTCGGCCTGGGCGCGCATGTCTGACCACCTGCCGCTGGTGGCCGAGTTTTCACTGAACTGACGCGGTGGAATGACCGATGAAAGCGCCCATTGCCGTAGTCGACCTGAAGGCTGACGCGCCGGCCGAGCACGGCGTGCCTGACCCGCTATGGAGCGCTGTACCCAGGCCGATGTTCAGCGGTGGCAACCAGTTGCATTTGCTTTGCGGCGGAGACATGTTGTTCCCCGCGATGCTGCAAGCGATCGAGCGCGCCAAGTCTGAGATCTGGCTGGCCACCTACATCTTCCACAACGACCCTGCCAGCGACGCCGTGGCGCAAGCCTTGGCGCAGGCGGCGCTGCGCGGCGTGCAAGTGCGCGTGGTGCTGGACGGCTTTGGCTGCAAAGCTTCGTTCCCCCAGCTGTCCTCCGTTCTGCTGCCGGCCGGTGTGCAGCTCACCATTTTTCGACCGCTGAAGCGCTGGTGGAATTGGCTGCAGCCACAGAACCTGCGCCGCTTGCATCAAAAGCTGTGCGTGGTGGACGGCAGTGTGGCTTTCGTGGGCGGCATCAACATGCTGGACGACCGTCTGGATTTGCATCACGGCTGGTCAGACGCGCC
>JBBRGA010000165.1:0-7153 GCA_038241115.1 Burkholderiales bacterium
GCGAGCACCGATCGCAACATCCTCGTCGTCAGCGAAAAAGCGCGCGTCACTGGAAAAGTCAAAGCCGGGCATGTGATCGTCAGCGGCGAGGTCACCGGCCCGATACATTCCGACGAGTTGTTGGAAATGCAACCCAAAGCCCACGTGGTAGGCGATGTCCAGTACGAGTCTCTTGAAATGCATCGTGGTGCCACCATCGACGGCGAGTTGAAGCCGCTGAAAGCAGTTGAAAGACCATCGTTGAAACTGGCCGTTTCCAAAACGGCATGATCTTTAAGAAGTTAAATTTGCAAACTGTGGCCCACAAGCCCAAGGAGTTGACATGAATGCCGTTGCCCATACTCACACCGACTCACACTCACAATCGCACGTCGCACCCGTCGATGACATGCCGCCGGTGCCGTTGATCTTCACCGACAGCGCGTCGTTGAAAGTCAAAGAACTGGTTGATGAAGAGGGCAATCCTGAGCTCAAACTGCGCGTCTTCGTGCAAGGGGGCGGCTGCTCGGGTTTCCAATATGGCTTTACCTTCGACGAAATCGTCAACGAAGATGACACTCAAATGTCGAAAAACGGGGTCACCCTTCTGATCGACGCGATGAGCTTGCAATACCTGGCTGGTGCGGAGATCGACTACAAAGACGACCTACAGGGTGCCCAGTTCGTCATCAAAAATCCGAATGCGACAACGACCTGCGGCTGCGGGTCGAGCTTTTCGACTTGACTGTTCAGCCTCTCGCTAAAAATAAAAAAGTCGCTTTCGGGCGACTTTTTTGTTTTTACCACCCGTTCAGATGAGCAATCACGCAGGGTACAAAGCGCCCAGTGTCCGTGGCCCGGCCGCACCGGTGACTGAAGCCAGGTTGCCTGGCCGCCGTTGTGCGAAAGCTCGTGCTAGCCATGCAAACGCTGCCGCCTCGACTTGTTCTACGGGCAGGCCGCAACTCGCGCTGGTCACCACGCTTTGACTTGGCAGAAAGTGGACAAGCCGGGTCATCAATTGCAAATTCAGAGCGCCGCCACCGCACACCACCACTCGCTGTGCACTGGGCGCAAAGTGCAGCACCTCTTTGGCGCAAGCCCACGCGGTCAGTTCGGTTAGCGTGGCTTGGATGTCCTGGGTCCGCGCGGTAACGGCCACTGGCAGGTGTTTCGCCAGCCACTGCTCGTTGAACAAATCCCGACCGGTGCTTTTGGGAGGCTTAGCTTGAAAATACGGCTCTGTTTGCAGGGCGCTCAACAGGCTTGCACAGACTAAGCCGCTGGCGGCCCAGGCTCCGTCGCGATCAAAAGGTGCGCCAGTGTGGGCTTGGCACCAATGATCCATCAGCGTATTGCCGGGGCCGCAGTCAAACCCCAGCGTGCTGCCGTCCCCATTCAGCACACTGAGGTTGCTTATGCCGCCGATGTTGATAACCGCGGTACAAACATCGTTCGGGGCGGCGTTGTGGCCAAACACGGCACGGTGGAAAGCCGGAACCAAAGGGGCGCCTTGTCCACCGGCAGCAACATCGCGCGAGCGGAAGTCGGCAATCACGTCGATGCAGGTCAATTCGGCTAAAAGCGCCGCGTTGTTGATTTGAATTGTGTAACCGGTGCCGTCAAACTCGCGTGGCCGGTGTCGTACTGTCTGACCATGAGATCCGATCGCGACGACTCGGCTGGCTGGCACCGCGGCAAGCGACAGCAGATCGGCGACAACTTCCGTGTAAAGGCGCGCCAACGCGTTCGCAGCCAGCGCCGCTCGGTGCAATTCGTTGTCGCCTGCGCTGTTCAGCGCCAACAGTTCTTGTTTTTCAATTTCACTGAAGCTGCGGTGCGCGTGGGCGTGGACAGTGGGCACATCAGCTTCGTCGAAGCTGACCAAAACACCGTCTATGCCGTCGAGCGACGTGCCCGACATCAAGCCTATGAAGAAATCCCGCATGAACAACTGCGCTTGTCTGGCTTTGCTGTCGCGCCAGCGGCTCGCCCTACTCGGCGTAGCTGGATGAGGCGGTGGTTGCGGCCATTGATTCGGCTGCGGTCAGCTGCGCTTTCACAGTCATTGCCATTTGCGCAAAACGCGCTCTTGCTGCTGGAGAGACCGCGATGGTCTCTGACGACTTGGCGATCTCGGCCGGGTCGACTTGTACGCCCGCCATTTTGAATTCGAAGTGCAAATGAGGCCCGGTGGCCCAGCCCGTCGCGCCGACTGCGCCAATCACCGCACCCTGGTCAACACGCTGACCCTGGCGAACATGGATGCGGCTGAGGTGCGCATACAAAGTAGACCGATCGCGCGAATGCCTGATTTCCACGACGTTGCCGTAACCTCTTTGGACTCCCGCAAAATCCACCGTGCCGTCGCCTACGCTGCGTACGTCGGTGCCCATCGGCGCCCCAAAATCGACGCCTTTGTGTTGCTTCCAAGTGTTCAGGATGGGATGCATCCGCATCGCGAATCCTGAGGTCATTCGCGAGAATTCCATTGGGCTTGACAGAAAAGAGCGAATTTTGCTCAAACCGGCCAAGTCAAAGTAGGCACCTTTGCCGCTGACCGTGTCTTTGAACCACACAGCCGAATACGACTTGCCGTTGCTGACGAATTCAGCTGCCAGAACTTTGCCTGACGACTTACCCCAGGTAACGGGCTCACCGTCCGCCATCAAAGCCTCGTAGACAACGCTGAAGGTATCACCGCGGCGCAACTCGCGTCGAAAGTCAATGTCGTTGGCGAAAATTTCAGCCATTTGCACTGCGACGGGATCAGGAATGCGTGAGGCGTCCGTGGCAGCGAAAAGTGAATTTCGAATCGTGCCACTGCCCAAGCGCACTTGTGCAGCCAATGGCGCAGTTTCAATACCCGCAACCCACTGTCCGTTTTCTTTGGACACGGTGAGCCGCGTGAAATGGGTGCCGCGCAGATCGACGCTTTCGGCGGGGTAGCGCGCGGTGAGCTCTTCCAATTTCCCCGATGCGCCGGTGCTCACTCGCACCATCTTGCCGCCTTGGCCGCTCAGCAGCAGCTTGGCAACCCGGTCGGTGCGCAAAAACGCAGCCGCGCTGGCGTCGTTCACATTCAGGCGGCGAAACAGACTGTTGACGTTGTCGTTGCTCCGGGTGATGTCGCTGCGGTACAACGCAATGTCATGAGAAGCCAAGGCCTCAAGCTGTGCCTCTAGTCCAATCGGCGCCACGGACTGCGTCACCAAGCGCTGCGTTGGCGACGCATCATCCAACGCCAACGGTGCCAAGCCGAACGCAGTAGCTGCAAAACCTGCCAATGCGACCACCACTGCAGCGGAGACGCTGCGAGGATGGGCGGTCAGAAATTGGCCAGCTCGCCGTGAGGCGGCATGCAAACCAGCGTCAATGGAGGCTAAAGAGGTCAAAGTTCGAGGTGAGCTTGTGCTCAATTGACAAGCCCACGTCAAACTGCGGCGTGGGCTTGGTTGATTCAAAAGGTGCAGGTCGTCGCCTAAACTCATTCGTTAGGACGCTAGACCCGAGTGCTGCCGTCAGATTGCTCCAACGCCGTGCGCTTGGAAAAGAGCGTTGATTATATCGACCGTTCAGTGCGCAGGTTCGACCAAATTGAAGGCAAATGTAGCTTCACTTTGGTGTCGCTCGGGCAAGTCGCCGACCGGGGAAGCCGGACTTTCAACCGAGATTTAGCCGCGGTACTTTGTGCCTCTTTCCTCATGACATCTGTTCTTTCTTCCGCTTCGCATCCCATCACCGATCGCGTGTTGCACGCCATGGCCGTGACGCAGCGCGGCTGCGACGAGCTGCTGCCCGCGGCCGATTGGCTGGTCAAGCTCGCGCGTTCTGAGGCCACGGGAGTGCCGCTGCGTATCAAACTGGGCCTTGACCCCACTGCGCCGGACATCCACATCGGCCACACCGTGGTGCTCAACAAAATGCGTCAGTTGCAAGATCTGGGTCACACAGTGATTTTCTTGATCGGCGACTTCACCTCCATGATCGGTGACCCTTCGGGTCGCAACAACACACGCCCGCCGCTCACCCGAGAGCAAATTGAGGCCAATGCGCAAACTTATTACAAACAGGCCAGCTTGGTGCTCGACCCCCAAAAAACCGAAATTCGGTACAACTCCGAATGGAGCGACCCGTTGGGCGCGCGCGGCATGATTCAACTCGCGAGTCGCTACACCGTGGCCCGCATGATGGAGCGCAACGACTTCCACGACCGTTTCAAGGCGGGCACGCCCATCAGCGTTCATGAGTTTTTGTACCCACTTATGCAAGGTTATGACTCGGTTGCCTTGAAAAGTGACTTGGAGCTGGGCGGCACCGATCAAAAATTCAACCTGCTGGTGGGCCGCACGCTTCAAGGTGAGTATGGCCAAGAGCCGCAATGCATCTTGACCATGCCGCTACTGGAAGGTTTGGACGGCGTCGAAAAAATGTCCAAGAGCAAGGGTAATTTCATTGCGCTCACCGACGCGCCCAACGACATGTTCGCCAAGCTGTTGTCCATCAGCGACACCATGATGTGGCGTTACTTCACGCTGCTCAGTTTTCGCGCTGACAGCGAAATTGCCGCTTTCAAAGCCGACATCGTCGCGGGAAGAAACCCGAAAGAAGTCAAAGTGCTGTTGGCCAAAGAAATCACGTCGCGATTTCATAGCGTTGCGTTGGCTGAAGCCGCCGAGTCTGATTTCAACCACCGCGCCCAAGGCGGTGTGCCCGACGTGATTGATGAGGTCAGCATTACTGGCGCGCCGATGGGCATAGGGCAGTTGCTGAAAGCTGCCAATTTGGCTTCGTCCACCGGAGAAGCGCTGCGTTTGGTCGATGGCAACGGCGTGCGAGTAGACGGTTCGGTGGTGCAAGACCGGGGCTTGAAATTGGCGGCGGGCAGTTTTGTTCTGCAAGTAGGAAAGCGTAAATTTGCGCGTGTCACTCTTTCATGAACCCGCGGTTTGAGGCGAGCTAATTCAGCATGTTCAGTAATTTGTCAGTTCAGGCATTTTTGAAGCTGTCGGTCGCGGCCGCGCTGGCCACCATCGCTCTCAAAACAGCGGCGTGGTGGGTCACCGGTTCTGTAGGCTTGCTGTCGGATGCGATGGAATCTTTTGTCAATTTGGCTGCTGCTGTTTTTGCGCTTGCTATGGTGAGCATTGCCCAAGCCCCGGCTGACGACGATCACCCTTATGGCCACAACAAGGCTGAGTACTTTTCCAGCGGCTTTGAAGGCTTGCTGATCTTGGGCGCGGCGCTGGCGATCATCTACACCGCTGTGGTGCGCTGGCAGACGCCGCAACCGTTGGAGCAGTTGGGTTGGGGCGTGACGCTCTCGGTGCTTAGCTCGGTCATCAACGGCGCTCTGGCAGTTGGCATGATGCGCGCTGCCAAAAGGCATGAATCGGTGGTGCTGGACGCCGATGCGCGGCACTTGATGACCGATGTGTGGACGACGGTCGGCGTCGCTGGCGGTATCTTGCTGGTGCCGCTCACAGGCTGGTTGTGGCTGGACCCGCTATTGGCAATCCTGGTGGCGTTGAACATATTGCGCGAGGCCTTCAACCTGGTGCGTCGTTCTGTGGACGGCTTGATGGACCGAGCCCTCAACGACGAGGAGCGCAGCAGCATCACCGACACTTTGAAGTTGCTCGGCACAGCCGACGTTCAGTTCGATCACCTGCGCACTCGCCGTGCTGCGGGTGCCAAGTTTTGTCAACTGCACATGCATGTTCCCTCGGCCTGGACATTGGGCCGCGCCGCAGCCCAGCGCGCCGAAGCCGAGCGATGCTTGATGGCCGCAGTGCGAAATCTGCGCGTGACAATTGAGTTGCTTCCTACGGGGCAAGAACCGGTCGGGCTTTTGGCATCAGAGCAACGCGCCATCTGATGCCATGCTCGCGCTGATCCAAAGAGTCATGCAGGCTGAGGTCGAAGTGGCGGGTGTCCCGATCGGCCGCATCGACAAAGGGCTGCTGGTTTTTGTGTGTGCGCAGCCCGCTGACACCGAAGCGATGGCCGATAAATTGGTCAGCAAATTGCTGAAGCTGCGAGTCTTCAGCGATGCGAATGGCAAGATGAATTTGAACCTTGCCGACGTCGGCGGTGGGTTACTTATCGTCAGCCAGTTCACGCTGGCCGCCGACGTGTCCGGGGGTAATCGGCCGAGTTTTACAGGCGCTGCGAACGCTGAATTAGGTCTTCGCGTGTACGAGCGAGTGGTTTTCACCGCGAGGGCATTGCACCCGCAGGTCGCGTGCGGCGCATTTGGTGCCGACATGCAAGTTCGATCGGTCAACGACGGGCCGGTGACGATACCGATCACATTGCGCGCCTGATTTCGAAAACAAACCAACCAACAGGCTTGGCGATCTGTGAAGTTTTTGTCACTCTGCAAAAATTTGAAAACAAGTGTCAACGCTTCACAAAGTCGCTGCGTTACTCAGACACGTCAGCGGGTGGGGAAACTGGTTAGGGACACGGTTTCATGCACAGCGCGGACTTATGTGCTGACTCAAACCCCCGAGGCAGGCATCAAATCATCTTGTTGTTGATCCCGAATTTTTTGAAAGTCACACCATGAACAAAATCCTGAGCTCGTTGTTGGTCGCTGCTGTTGCCATGTTCGCTGTCAATGCCCAAGCCGCGTCCCACGCCGCTGCTGCACCAATGGCAGCCGCCAGCGGTGCCAAGCCAGCCGCTGCTAAAGAAGCCAAAGGCCACGCCAGCGGTGCCAAGCATGACAAGAAGGCCGCCGAAGCCAAGCCAGCAGCAAAAGCAGCAAAAGCTGAAGAAGCAAAGAAATAATTTAGCGCTTGAGAGATTGAAACCAGCTTGCTTCGGCTGGCCGGAAAATCAATCAGACCGCAATAAAAAGGGCAAGAGTGAATCTCTTGCCCTTTTTTGTTGCCTGCCGTTTTTTGCGCGCCGCGGTTAGCGCCATACCTGCTCGGTGACACCGGCTGGGTGACATGCGATGCGTGACGTTAAAGACCAGGCTCAAACAACTCCTATTGGTTTCGAGCTGACGCGGCCCGGCGCACCAAGTGCCAAGGCAATCCGCAGCTAACGAGAGCAGCCAATGCTGACACGCCCGCAGCGGTCCACATCACGCTGCTCAGCGCCAAGCCGAACACGGTCTGCGGTGCCAAAACAGACGGCAATGCGCCGGCCATCCCTGATGCAT
>JBBRGA010000166.1:0-7149 GCA_038241115.1 Burkholderiales bacterium
CAATGTCCATGTGCTCAGCGGCCGTAACGGGCGCAGGCGCAGGTGCTGGTGCTGGTGCTGGTGCTGGTGCTGGTGCTGGTGCTGGTGTCACGCTCACGGGCGGCATGGTCTCAGCAGCCTTGATTTCAGTCTTTTTAATCTCTTTGACAGCCGCATCTTCGGCAGTGATGACGGTGCCGGTTTTGTTGATCTTGGGGTCAGCGGCTGCACTGATCAAGGCTGTCGTCAAGCCGACCATCTTGAGATTGAACGCTGCGGTGGCTGGCAGGCTGTTCCCTGAGCTTGATGTCACCGTCACTGACGTCGCAATTTGCTGCGTGGCGCATTGAATCTTCTTGCCGGCGTTGTCGCCAGCTGCAGTGAAGCAGCTCAATGTGCTGGCGTCGAGCGTGGTCGGTGTCGAGCGCGCCATCTTGGACACCGCCGCGTTGAACAGCGCGTAACGCAGCTGTGCATCGGTCGCGTTGACGGGTGGCGCTTGGGTCGAATCGAGCGGCTTCGTCGCGACCGGGTCCATGCCGATCAAGTCAAAAACAACGCCGTTGGCTTTCGCAATGTTGGCGGCGGTGATGCCGCCCGAGTCTTTCGCAATGTTGTGTGCCAGTTCGGTAAACGGCGTGATGGAGGCATCTTGAGTTTTGCTGCCGCCACCCGCAGCAATGGGGTTGACCACGGCATTGGCGCGCAGCTTGAAATCGATCGGTAACGCCACATCCAAGCCCGTGGCTTCGTCGGCGGTTCTGGTGTCGGCGGTGGCTGAAACCACCAACTGCACCGTGCCCGAGTACCGTCCCAAATCCAGCGTGTAAGCGCCAAAGTCATCGGTCAGTCGGCTGGTCAGCGCCGCAGCAGACACGACGCCGATGGAGTCAACAGCATAGGCCGCAACCATTGCCTTTTTCAGTGGTCCTTTAGAGGCCACGCCGTTCAAGGTGGTGCCAACTGCTGGCAACTGCGTGTCTTCAACTTTGCCGCCTCCGCCGCACGCAATCAACAAATGACCAGACACCAAAGCTGAAGCCAATAAACGCAATTTCATGAGATACCCAGTTAGCCGTGTGATGCCGTCAGTTTGGGTTTCTCGGTGTATTCGAGATGCGCGGATGAGCCGGGTGAAAACGGCCCTTACTGCGCTCAAGTTGGGAGCCGATCGGTTTGGAGTGTTGGGCTGAGTCGTTAGGCTTAACCCGATCAGCTGGACAATCTGCCCATGCTGACATTCGACTTGCTTAAAACCGAAGGCCAGGCCCGGCGCGGCCGCCTGACTCTGAATCACGGCGTGGTGCAAACGCCGGTCTTCATGCCGGTGGGCACCTACGGCACCGTCAAAGGCGTCATGCCAACCTCGCTCGACGCGATGGGTGCGCAAATTATTTTGGGCAATACCTTTCACCTGTGGCTGCGCCCGGGGGTGGACATCCTGGCCCAATTCGGTGGCCTGCACGGCTTCGAGAATTGGCAAAAACCCATACTCACCGACAGCGGTGGTTTTCAGGTTTGGTCGCTTGGCGAGACCCGAAAGATCAGCGAAGAAGGCGTGCGCTTTGCGTCTCCCGTGAACGGTGACAAGCTCTTCCTCACGCCCGAAGTCAGCATGCAAGTGCAGCGCACGCTGAACTCCGACATCGTCATGCAGTTTGATGAATGCACGCCCTACGACACCGAAGGTGTGCTGACCTCCGAGGCGCAGGCGCGCGCGTCGATGGAACTGAGTCTGCGCTGGGCGCACCGCTGCCTGGACGAATTCAATCGCGGCGAAAACCCCAACGCGCTGTTTGGCATTGTTCAAGGCGGCATGTTCGAGGCGCTGCGCGATGAGTCACTGGCCGGGTTGGCGGCGCTGAATTTGCCGGGTTATGCGATAGGCGGCCTGAGTGTGGGCGAGCCCAAAGCCGACATGCTGCGCGTGCTGAACCACACGGCACCTCGGCTTCCATCAGACAAGCCGCGCTACCTGATGGGCGTGGGCACGCCCGAAGACTTGATCGACGGCGTGTTGGCGGGCGTGGACATGTTCGACTGCGTCATGCCGACCCGCAACGCACGCAACGGCCATTTGTTCACCCGCTTCGGCGACTTGAAAATTCGCAACGCGCGCCACAAAACCGATGCGCAGCCGCTCGATTCAACGTGCACTTGCTACACCTGCGCCGGCAGTTCGGGGGTGGTTGGGGCAAACGTCGTTGCCCTGGGGTTCGGCGGGTTCTCCCGCGCTTATTTGCACCACTTGGAGCGTTGCGGCGAAATGCTGGGCCCGATGCTGGCGAGCATTCACAACCTGCACTACTACTTGAACCTGATGCGCGAAGTGCGCGAAGCGCTTGACGCAGGCGCCTTGGCGGCGTTTGTCAAGCGCTTCAAAGAAGACAGAGCTCGCGGAGTTTGAAGCGCCTGTAGCGCCGCATCGGCCCTCCGTTCCTCTGCGGTCTTTGATGTTCAACGCGGCTCGCTGTTGGCTCGTATCCAGCTTGCAAAAGCGGCCTCGTCAAGCTCACTTGACGCCAGGGCCATGATGGTCAGCGTTGCGTCCGGTTGAGAGGCGTTCAGGCGGAATCCGTTGATGGCTAAAAACAAACCGACCGATAAAAAGGCCGTGCGCTTGTTGCCGTCAACTAAAGCGTGATTTTTGGCCAAACCCAGTCCGTAGGCTGCTGCCAAGTCGGCAGCGTCAGGTTCGCCGTAGGCCAGCGGGTTCCGTGGCCTTGCCAGCGCGGACTCCAGCAGCCCAACATCACGAATTCCAGATGCCCCGCCGTGCTCTGCCAAGCTTTCGTCGTGCAAAAGTATCAGCAGCTGCTGGTCGACCCAACGCCATTTCATTTGGCCAACGCGCGGAAGGTGTCTTTGTAGTCGCGCATGAAGGCGCGGCCCTGCTCGAGTTGTTCATCAAAGCTCGGGTCATAAGCCGTCAGCGCCACGCCGCCCGGTGTGTTGGTAACGAACAGCGAATCGCCCTTCACCAAATTGAGACGCGCCAATACTTCCTTGGGCAAGATAACGCCGACCGAATTGCCGATTTGGGTGAGTTTGAGGGCGTGCATGATGATCTCTGGTGGTTATAACTTTTGTTATTTTGCCCGACATGTGGGGTGCTGGCAAATCACCCCGCTGCAGCGCTCAAAACCGTTTCTTCAGCGCCTCGAGCACCGCTTTTGTGTCTTCACCCAGGTTTGGAGCCCGCCGCGTGATGGCGCCCGGCGTGAGGCTGAGTTTGGGCACGATGCCGGGCACCTCCAGCGTCAAACCGTCTGCGGTGGTCACGCTTTGAAGCATGCCGCGGGCACGGTAGTGCGGGTCTTCGGCAATGTCTTTGGCGGTGTAGATGCGACCCGCTGGGACGGCGGCCGTGTTCAGCGTCTCCAGCACCTCGACCACCGATCGCGCTGCGGTCCAAGCGCCGATGGCGCCGTCAATTTCGTTCACGCGCGCCACGCGGCCCGTGTTTCCGCCAAGTGCCGCGTCACTGCCCAAATCGTCGCGCCCGATGGCGCCCATCAGGCGCCTGAAAATCGAGTCCCCGTTGCCCGCAATCAACACCCAGCCGTCGGCGCAGGCATAGGCGTTGCTCGGCGCTATGCCCGGCAAGGCAGAGCCCGCCGCTTCTCGCACCGTGCCAAGGGCGCTGTACTCAGGCAACAGGCTTTCCATGCAATTGAAAACGGCCTCGTACAGCGCCACGTCGATGACCTGACCGCGTCCTTTGGGCGCATCGGCGCAGATGCTGTGGTGGCGGTGTTGCATGGCCATCAAGATGCCGATCACGCCGTGCAGCGACGCCAAGGTGTCGCCGATGCTCACGCCCACGCGAACCGGCACGCGGCCGGGCTCGGCGGTGAGGTGACGCAAGCCGCCCATGGCTTCGGCCACCACGCCAAAGCCGGGCCGGTCCTTGTAGGGCCCGGTTTGGCCGTAGCCGCTGATGCGCAGCATGATCAAGCCGGGGTTGTCAGCGCTCAGGGCCTCGTAGCCCAAACCCCACGCTTCCATCACGCCAGGTTTGAAGTTTTCGATCAGCACATCGGCCTCGGCGATCAATTCGCGCACGGTGTCGCGCGCAGCCGGTTCCTTCAAGTCCAGTGCTACGCTTTTCTTGTTGCGCGACTGCACCTGCCACCACACGCTGGTGCCGTTGTGCAGCAAGCGCCATTGGCGCAGCGGGTCGCCGCCATCGGGCGGCTCAATCTTGATAACTTCGGCGCCAAAGTCGGCGAGCGTCTTGGCGGCAAACGGGCCGGCGATGAGTTGGCCCAGCTCGACAACCCTCAGACCTTTCAGCGGGCCATTGCCAGTGGCCTGTTCACTCGCCGCAGTCACCAGAATTCCCAGCGGCCCGTCATGACCACCCACACACCCAGCACGCCGTTCGTCACCGCGTGCGCAACGATCGGCACCCACAGCTTGCCGGTACGCACGTACAGCCACGCATACGCCAAGCCGGCCACGATGGCCGCCAGCCACAAGGTGTGCGCCAGCACAAAAACAAAGGTCGACAGCACCACCGCTTTCAAGCCCACGCGCTGCGGCACCACCGCTTCGAACTGCGGGTTCTCGACCCAACGCATCAAAAAGGAACGCCAAAACAACTCTTCCATGATCGGCACCAGCAACGCCGCGCCGACCCAACGCACGATGAGCAAAGGCCACTGCAACTGTCCGTTCGCGTCCACCGGAATGAAGGTCGCGCTGGCCTCGCCCAAGCGCATCCACGGTGCGTTCAGATTGATCCACAGTGCAAAAACCACGACGCCTACGGCCACTGCCAGCGCGAATTCTTTGAGGTTGGGCAGCAGTTGGGCCGACAGCTCGCCGTACTCGCGCCAGTACCAGGCCAGTAGCGCTCCCACCACCACCACCGTGATCCCGTATACCCATTTCGGATCGACGCCCCAAGACCCGTCGGCAGGCATCGCGCCGCGCAGCGCGAGCAGCACCATGAAGGCACCAAAAGGAAGAATGCGGGCCAGCGAAGCGTTGCTGAAAGGCAAGGTCATGATGAAAACTCCTTGCAACAGATTGTGAGTGAGTGAAGCCCGCACTCAGAGGGCGCTTTTCACGAACCTCCACGAACCTCCACGAACCTCTACTTGCTGTCACGCAAACGTCGGCAACAAAGCCAAGCCCGCGCGCCGCTTACACCACGCGTTGTTCCAACAAGTAATTGGCACCGTCGTACTGGCCCAGCACGTCGGTGAGATAGGGCAACACCGTGGCCAACTCGTCATGCAGCGTGTAGGGCGGGTTCAAGATGAAAACGCCACTGCCCGCCAAGCCGAAGCCAAGTGAGTCGGGCACTTGCACCGTCAAGCGTGCGTGCAACCAGCCTTTGGGCGCCAAGCCTTCCAGGCGGCGCGGCAAGGTGGCGGCCTCAACTTTTTGCACCTGCGGGTACCAAACCATGTAGACACCTTCGGCAAAGCGCACCAATGCTTCGCGCAGCGCTGCGATCACGCGGCCATAGTCGCCGTGGCCTTCGTAGCTCGGGTCCATCAGCACCAATCCGCGGCGGCTGCTGGGCGGCACCTGGCCTTTCAGGCCTTCAAAGCCGTCGGTGTCGTACACCTCTGCGCCGCGTGTTTCGCCCAAATACGCCGACAAGATTTTGTGGTCGGTGGGGTGCAACTCGAACATGCGCAATTGGTCCTGGCCGCGCAGCAACATCTTGGCAAACGCAGGTGAGCCGGGGTATTGCTCCATCTGGCCTTCTGGGTTGAACTGCTTGACCAAGCTCACGTAGTCGGCCACGGCAGGCGGCAAATCGTCGCGGCTCCACAAGCGCGAAATGCCTTGTTCGAATTCGCCTTTCTTCTGCGCGTAGCGGCCCTCCAACGAGTAGCCACCTGCGCCGGCATGGGTGTCGACCATGCGGTAGGACTTGTCTTTTTGGTTCATGTAGCGCAGCACCATCGTGAGCACGGTGTGCTTCAAAACGTCGGCATGGTTGCCCGCGTGAAAGGCATGGCGGTAGGCGAGCATGGTGGTGGTGGTGCGTAGATGCGGCTTCGGTAAACAGTTGGCGACTGTAAATCGCTACCCTTGCGCACTCCCGCTCAACCTCATTCACTAAAAGCACCGCAATGACTTCTTTGTTTGAACCCACCCAGATCGGCGACATCGCTGTTGCCAACCGCATCGTGATGGCACCGCTCACGCGCAATCGGGCCAGCGCCGATCAAGTGCCTTCCGACTTGGCGCTGACTTACTACGTCCAACGCGCCAGCGCCGGACTCATCGTTGCCGAGGCCACGCAAATCAGCCGTGAAGGCCAGGGCTATCTGGACACGCCGGGCATCTACTCCGCCGAGCAGGTGGCGGCCTGGCGCAAGATCACGGACGCCGTGCATGCGGCCGGCGGGAAAATAATCTTGCAGCTGTGGCATGTGGGGCGCATCTCGCATCAGTCTCTGCAAGAAGGCGGCATCGCGCCGGTGTCGAGCACCGCCAAAGTGGCAGTTGCCAAAACCTTCACCAGCGACGGCTTCGTCGACGTGTCGGCCCCGCGGGCCTTGCGCCTCGACGAGTTGCCGCGCATCGTCGCCGACTACCGCCACGCCGCACGCTGTGCCGTTCAGGCGGGCTTTGACGGGGTGGAGGTTCACGCCGCCAACGGCTACCTGATCGACCAGTTTTTACGCGACAGCATCAACGACCGAACTGATGACTACGGCGGCTCCATCGCCAACCGCACCCGCTTGTTGGTCGAGGTGATGACCGCCGTGGCGCAAGAGGTGGGTGCCGGCAGAACGGGCGTGCGCCTCAGCCCCATCACCCCGGTGAACGACGCGCAGCAAGACAGCCATCCGCAGGCCTTGTTCAACTCAGCGGTGGAGCAACTCGCTCCGCTGAAGCTGGCGTTTTTGCATGTGATCGAAGGCCAGACCGGTGGCGCACGCGATGTGGCGCCGTTTGACTACGCCGCCCTGCGCAGCCGCTACATGGCCGGAAATTCGAAGGGCGTGTGGATGGTCAACAACGGTTACACGCGACAAATGGCGCTCGACGCCGTGGCCCACGGCGACGCTGATGTGGTGGCTTTTGGCCGCGCCTTCATCAGCAACCCGGATTTGGTGGCTCGCCTGAAAGCGGACGCCCCATTGACCAAGATGAACCCAAAGACCTTGTACGGCGGGGGTGCCGAGGGCTACACCGACT
>JBBRGA010000167.1:0-7119 GCA_038241115.1 Burkholderiales bacterium
GCAAATCCGAGCTCGGCAATTTCTTCGAGGACTTTCGCGTCGGGCAGCACATTGCCCACGCCACGCCGCGCACTGTGACCGAGGGCGAGGTGGCGCTCTACATCTCGCTGTTCGGCCCGCGCTTCGCGATCAATTCGTCGACGCCGTTCGCCCAACAGGCTTTCGGCCTGCCGCGCGCGCCGGTGGACAGCCTGCTCGCCTTCCACATGGTGTTCGGCAAGACGGTGGCTGACATCTCGCTCAACGCCATCGCCAACTTGGGCTATGCCGGCGGCCGCTTCGGCGTGCCGCTGTACCCGGGCGACACCGTCACCACCGATTCGACCGTGATCGGCCTGCGTCAGAACAAGGATGGCAAGACGGGGGTCGTCTACGTGCACTCGGTGGGCGTCAACCAGCACAACGCCATGGTGGTGGACTTCTACCGCTGGGTCATGGTGCGCAAGCGCGATGCCGACGTGCCCGCGCCCGAGGTGGTGGTGCCGGAACTGCCCGCCGCGGTCGATGTCAACGAGTTGGTCGTGCCTTACAGCGTCGACCCGGCGCGCTACGACACCGATCGCGCCGGCAGCCCGTACCTGTGGGACGACTACACGGTGGGCGAGCGCATCGACCACATCGACGGCATCACGATCGAGGAGGCCGACCACATGCTCGCGGCGCGCTTGTTCCAGAACAATGCGCGCGTGCATTTCAACCAGCATGTGGAAAAAGTCGGCCGCTTTGGCCGCCGAATCGTCTACGGCGGGCATGTGATCAGCCTGGCGCGGGCGCTGTCGTTCAATGGCCTGGCCAATGCGCAGACCATTGCAGCCATCCACGGCGGCCGCCATGCCAACCCGACCTTTGCCGGCGACACCATCCATGCCTGGACCGAGGTGCTGGAGTGTCAGGCGCTGCCGTCGAACCGCGCCCTCGGCGCACTGCGGCTGCGCACGGTTGCCACCAAGGACCGGCTCTGCGCCGACTTCCCTTATCAAGACGCCAACGCCGCCTACGACCCGGCGGTGGTGCTCGACTTCGACTACACGGTGCTAATGCCGCG
Organism: Burkholderiales bacterium; assembly: GCA_038241115.1. Lineage (GTDB taxonomy): Bacteria > Pseudomonadota > Gammaproteobacteria > Burkholderiales > Burkholderiaceae_C > JANYJJ01. The sequence continues at coordinate 1,046 of JBBRGA010000167.1, forward strand.
GCGCAGCCGGGTTTGATGCGGTTGGGCAAGGCCCCAAACCGCCGCGCTGGACGCCATGGCGTGAAATGCGCGCCGCTGCCGTACCTGTGCCGTCCGGTTCAACCTGGGCCAGCCTCCAGCGCGTGCAGTTCCGCCAGCGTGTTGGCGTTGGCGAACGCAGCGGCTTCGTCGAACTCCACTCTCGCGCTCAAACTCTGACGGTGCCGAAGCTCTATCGGGTCAACAGAGCCGGAGCGGGATCTCCAGCTGAAAACGCCCGCCCCTGATCGACGCGACCGCTCCCTGTCACCGGGGCGGTAGGCGACGGTCTGGGTGGACTTGGTACGCGTTAGAGGTGCCGCGGTCGCCTGAAGCCTTTTGATTCGAGCGCAGCAACATGGGGGAATAGACCGGCCAAGTGGTTCGATACATCGCAAACCGAGTGGGTTACTGACCAGACACGGCGAGTTGAAGTCCGCCGTCAAATTGGATCGCCGTAGAGAGAAAAGTTATTTGAGCTGGCATTTATTTCTTGATCTCAATTTGGCAACGCCTAACCCCGATTGTTGTCTTCGCTCTTGGCATCGGCCATGGCTTCGGGCTCTAGCGCCTCGGCGTAGCAGTTCAAACGGACAAAAACACCCCACGCGGCCAACAGCCCCGCTGCCGCCAAGATGACGCTGGCCGCATACACAAGTTGAATCGGCTCATCGTGCGCAGCCCGAAACGTAGCGACCAGCGCTTCGATGCAAATGGCCACCACCACAACCACCAAAAAGCGCGACAGGAAACGCCTTATTCGGGTGGGACCGCTGATATGAGCATCTCGCATCACCTCTTCTTCCGTGATTGTTTGGGCAATCTGCAGGGCTACAACAGCTGCTGCGAGCAGTCCTAGGGCCTCGATCACTCCTTGGGCAGCCTCACGGTCTAACCGGGTAGCCAGGGCGACCCAGGCAGATTTGCCAGCGATGAACATCAAAGCCAATGCTGCGCAAGCAAAAAGTCCCGCCATGCCAGCGTGAATGACAGAAAAAAGGCGGCTGATGATCTTCATGATGTGCGCTTTCCAAAGGATTTGGCAAGACCGCCGAACAGGCGTCGTCAGACTTCAATTTTCTAAACAACTGCGTATCCAAAAGCCACCCCTGCCCGTGCATACCGCTGCGCGATTTTTTACCTGTAGGGGGCAATCAAACCCGGTTGGAAGCTCACCAAGACCCACGCTGTACTGTGGCCGGCGCGTCCATCCATTGGCGCCAACAACGCCCTATGTCCCGACACTCCCGGTGATTGGTAACACCACGCCGGTGATGTAGCTGGCACAGGCCGGTGACGCCAAAAACACATAGGCAGGCGACAGTTCCTCTGGCTGTGCTGCGCGGCCCATATCGCTGTTCTTGCCAAAACCGGAGATGCGGTCGGGCGGCGTGTCGGCTGGGTTCAACGGCGTCCACACCGGGCCGGGAGCGACCGCATTGACCCTCACGCCTTTCTGAATCAAGTTGCTGGCCAGCGCCTTGGTGAACGCGTGGATGGCGCCCTTGGTCGCTGAATAATCCAGCAGCCGCGAACTGCCTTCCAGGCCCGTCACCGAGCCGGTATTGATGATGCAAGAACCATTTTTCAAGTGCGGCACCGCGGCTCGCGCCATGAACAGGTAAGCCCGAATGTTGGTGTGCAGCGTCTCGTTGATGCGCTCGTCAGTCAGGTCTTCGATAGAGTCGGCGTGGGCCTGGAAGGCGGCGTTGTTGACCAAAATATCGAGCTTGCCGAAAGCCTTGACGGTTTTTTCGACCGCCTGGTTACAGAACTTCGAGCGCTTCACGTCACCGGCCAAAAGGATGCAGCGCGTGCCTTCAGCTTCGACGCAATGCCGGGTTTTTTCGGCGTCTTGATGTTCGTTGAGATAGGCAACAGCGACGTCCGCACCCTCTCGAGCAAACAGCACCGCCACCGCGCGGCCGATGCCCGAATCTGCCCCCGTGATCAGGGCGCTCATTCCTTTGAGCTTGCCGCTGCCCACATAGCCGGGCGCCATGAATTGCGGCTGGAGTTCCATGTCGGCTTCACGCCCCGGTTTCTGCAAATGCTGCACAGGAAAAGGAAGCTCTGGTTGTTTCCGCGAACCTGCCTGCATGGCTTTCTTGTGCAGCGGAGCTGCAACGGGTTTCTTGGGCCGTTTGTTGTCGATTGCATCCTGCGAGCGCTGGATCTTTTGCTGCTTGGCCACTACCGCTTGCAATGCGGCCTTATCTGGTCTCGCTGGCGAAGTGGCAGTTTCTTTTTTGGTCATAGACGGGTCCTTGACTTGATGAAAAATCTCGACACACATCGTCGTGCGCGGTCGTCGGCAGACGGCTCGCCGCGTACCGGCTCAGTACCGATGGACGCCGTTCATGCCACTCCAAAACGGCGTCTGGCTGTGCCAACAACGCGGCAGTCTCGCCTCAAGATTTCAAGGGTGAAGCGCTGTGCTGTTCGCTTACCGGATGTTGTTCGACGAATCTTTCGACATCGATGCGCGAGACGCGCGCCGCTACATAAACCTCGACCAAAAAGCAAGAAAGGCCGGCGATCACCGAGAGCATGGCGGCTATGAACTGAGCGCCAGCCAGCCACTTCAAATCAGCCCTGGAGAACTCCTCGACGAACAGCGTCACGATCACGGTGCAGACGAGCAACGCAGCTCCCGTGCAACAGTTGATTGACCAACTGGCAAGATGTCGGCGGCGTTCGAGATCGGTCAATTCAGCGCGTGCCGCCGCCATGGCGGTTCGGTCCAACGAATTCCATCCGCTGGCAACGACGCGCGCGCGGTCGATGATGCGGGCCAGCCGGTTGGCCATGACGCCGAGCAGGCCGGCAATGCCAGTCAACAGGAACACGGGCGCTACAGACAGCTGGATTGCTTGCTGGATAAGCAGTTCAGTTTGCTGTGGTTGCATGGGCATTTCTCTTTGTTGCAGTTAGTGTTGTGCCTTTCCTCATCAAGGCCATGGCCGTTGTGCCAATGCGGGCCTTGCTGATCGTGAAACCGACCTTCAACTTCATCATGTCTTGCACGTCCCTTGCTTGTTTGCCGCCGCCTGCCCGAAAAAAATGCTTTCGTTAGGGCGATGTATTTGCGGTAACCCGGCCGCCGCTCGAGGATGTTTTTTTCCAGCAACTCCGTGCAAGCCGAAACCACCGTACGAAGGCCAATTTGTTGAGCAGTCAAGACGAACACCACTGATGCTGTGCAGCTATAAAGGAGCCGCAGACTGTCGGAGATGCTGACGTTGTTTTTTACAACGTTGAACACGCAAAAGCTGTCTTCGGGTATCCCGCAATTTCAGGTTGGGGCCGCGAAGTGCCCCGTGCGCACCAGCTTTTTATTGACAAATTCCTGGATGCCCATGGCGCCCAGTTCGCGTCCGTAACCGGAGCCTTTGATGCCGCCGAACGGCAGGTCGGCGTCGGACCAATCAATGTTGTTGACGAACATCATCCCGGTGTCAACCTGACTCGCCACGCGACTGCCCCGGGCCTCGTCCTTCGTCCACACCGAGCCGGCCAGGCCGAAATCAGAATCGTTGGCCAGGGCGATGGCGGCCGCTTCGTCCTTGACGCGGAAGAACGAGACCACCGGGCCGAAGAACTCGTCGCGGAATGCGGGGTTGCCGGGCTTGATGTCAGTGAGGATGGTTGTCTGCATGAACCAGCCCGGCCGGTCGATGCGCTTGCCACCCATCAGCAGCTTGGCGCCGCCCTTTACGGCGGCATCCACCTGCGCCAGCAGTTGCTTCAGTGCGGCTTCGGTGGACAACGGGCCTTGGGTGGTGGCTTCAAGCATCGGGTCACCCGGCTTCAAGGCTTCCAGCGCGGACCTGAACTTGGCGAGGAATTGGTCGGCTACGGCCTCCAAAACGATAAACCGCTTGGCTGCGCAGCAGGTCTGGCCTGCGTTGTACATGCGGCCCCAGACCGCCCACGGAATCGTCCTGTCCACGTCGGCATCGTCCAGCACGATGAAGGCGTCTGTGCCGCCGAGTTCCATGGTGGACTTCTTCAGGTTCTGGCCGGCGCGGGCTGCGACCTTGCGCCCGGCGGCCAGGCTCCCGGTCAGGGCCACGCCCTTGATGCGCGCATCGTCAATCACTCGGTCAGACTGCTCATAGGACACGAACAAGTTGGTGTAGGCACCAGCGGGTGCACCGGCATCGAGCAGTAATTTTTCGAAGGCGATGGCGCATTGCGGCACGCAAGCCGCGTGCTTGACCACGAGCACGTTGCCGGCCATCAGCTGCGGCCCTGCCACGCGGGCCAGCTGGTAATACGGGAAGTTCCATGGCTCGACGCAGAACAGCACGCCCAGCGGTGAACTTTCCATGTGCGCTTTGCCAGCCTTGGGGTGGAGCTTTGTCGGCCCCAGATAAGACTCGGCGTGCTCGGCGTAATAGGCCAGGATGTCGGCGCTGAACTTCACCTCTCCGCGCGCTTCGTCGATTCGCTTGCCCATGTCCAGTGTGGCGAGCTTGGCGAAGGCATCGACGTGGGCATGCATCAGCGAGGCCGCTTTGTTGACGATGACAGCGCGGTCGGCGTAAGTCTTGTGCTTCCAGGTCTGAAAGCACGCCTCGGCAGCGGCAAGCTTGGTTTCCAGTTGAGCCTCGCTCAGGTGCTCGAAGCTTTTGAGTAGCTTGCCGGAGTTGGGGTTGATGCTTTGGTAGGTCATGGGGTGTCCCGGGTGAGTGGTGAGCGGCTGCGTGTGCAACGCAATCGTGATGCGCAAGACGAAAGAGATAAGACGATGCGCGCGCCGAGTGCTCACGTCTGTGCGTTGGCGCACACCGTCGACCGTCGACCGTCGAGTCGGCCGAGTTGTCTTCGCCTGTGTCGTTAACACTCACTCGATTGGGGTAACGGGCAAGCGGCGCGCTCTGCCGCGCCATCACTATGCTGGCCAGCGTACAGACGCGGCCCCAGCCTGCACTCGATCATGGGTTCCGTCGGTTTTTTCGCCTCACCGTTTTCAGGAACCTACCCGCCGCGCAGGAGCTGCCAGCAGACGTTTTCAAGTACGGGCACTCGGCGCAAACACGGGCACATGTCACCTCTGTCTCGTTGAAAAAGGTCGACAACGCAATCACTGTCGCGTTACGCGATCTTTCACCGGACGCCGACCCACCGCAAAGCAACACATCGCCGTGATCGTCGGCAGCCTGCGTCGCGAATCTATTAATCGCATGCTGGCGAATGCCATCGTCAAGCTGGCACCTGCCGACTTCGCATTCAGGCAACTCGCCATTGGCGATCTGCCTTTGTACAACCAGGACGACGATGCAGACCAGGCAGCGCCCGTCAAACGTCTGAAGGCCGAAATCGCTGCCGCGCAGGGTCTTCTGTTCGTCACTGCGGAGTACAACCGCTCGATTCCCGGCGTGCTGAAGAACGCAATTGATCATGCCTCGCGTCCCTATAGGCACAGCTCATGGGCGGGTAAACCGGCCGGGGTGATTGGCGTGTCAGTCGGCGCCATCGGCACCGCCACGGCACAGCAGCACCTGCGCAACATCCTGGCCTACCTCGATGTCCCGGTGCTGGGGCAACCGGAGGCCTTCATTCAGACCAAGGACGGTCTCTTCGATGCTGGTGGCGAACTGGGCCAGGACAGCAAAGTGTTCCTGCAGAACTGGATGGACAAGTACGTCGCATGGGTGTAGCGGCACATTGAATGAAACGCAACGGCAATTCGTTTGCCGCTGCACGTCATGCGGACGCCCTGTGGCCCCATGCAGATGAGTCCATTTGAATCTTTTTGAGCGCTTCGACAAGCGCCTGTGCGCTGCGCTGAACGATTTCGCCGATGCGGTCTGTACGACGGCGAACCCACACTTGTGAAACACGATCGAGGAGTGGTGACTGTGCAAGGTGCGGGGCGCGGGGCGCGGGGCGCGAGGTGCGAGGTGCGAGGATCCCCCTCAGTCAAGATAGATGTCGCGTCCATTTCCCAGCGGATGATCCGCACTGGAGAGACACGACATGCCACGAAATCAACATTCCACAGAGTTCAAAGAACAAGCGCTTGCCAAAGTGAGAGAGCGCGGTGATCG
>JBBRGA010000168.1:0-7032 GCA_038241115.1 Burkholderiales bacterium
CATCCAGCACACGTGTCTTGATGTACGGGAAGCCGCGTTGCAGCAATTCAGCCCAACGCAGCGAGGTGTCGTCAGAGCTCAGGGCGTCGGTGGACAACGCGGGAAACAAGGCTTCGCAGCGCAAACCCTGGGCCTGCAGCAAGCCGGGCCAGCGGGTTTCATAGACGTCGATGACCTGCGACTTGGTTTGAAAATTCAACACGCTTTGCAGGCTGCGTTCAACGAAGGCGCTGCCCAGAGCTTTTGGATTCAGCGCCAAAAAGTAGCTCTGCAGGTGGCACTGCGGCATCAGGCTTTCAGTCAAACCGACCAAGGCAGCCGTCGAGGCTCGCAGCCGCGCCAGCATTTTTGAGAAGTCAGCCTCGTTGCCGGAAGGCACGATGCTGTCATTGACGAGCAGCAGCCGCTGCCACCGCGATGGGGCGATGCCTTTGGCGGCGCACTGCGCATAGGTGTGCGCCCATGCGCCGAAGTCAAAGCCTGTGTTTTCGCGAATCAACACGCCGCTCAGGCGCTGCGCCAAGGCGCCAGGGATGTGAACGTCTTGCGGCGGCAAATCGGTGTTCACCGTGAGCACCACTGCAAAGCCCGCATCCAGCAGTCGGGTGATGTGCAAGACGGCGTGAGGCTTCAAATCGGGCTGCGAGGCGAAGCTGACAAAGAAGCAAACTTCGCCTGACAAATTGGTGTTCAAGGCCTGCGCTTCAACCAAACGTGCCTGCGTTGCAGGTGTGGCCAGCCCGTCTACGGCCTCGATCAAGCTCGCGTATTTTTGTTGGAGCACGCGGTGCTCGCGACGGCGCACATAAGGCAGCCGGGCTTTGAATTGACGGCGCCAAGTGCGCCAGGATTCTTTCAGCGACATCAGCGACATCAGCGTGTTTCAGGCATCACCAGAGCTACTTGACGCATTCAAACTCCCACAACAAGTGAGACAGCTTGCCCCGGCGTCGCAGATTCCAGCGCCGCAATTGGCGCTTCCAGTTCAGCGTCGATTCGGCGTTGAAGACTTCAGGCGTCATGCCCCATTCGTTGCGCAGCATCTTGAAGCTGCCCGTGAAGCCGTACATGCGCGCCATCGGTGGCGTCATCGGTTGTGTGGAGCCATCTGCACAAAAATAACGCCACGTGCCCAAGGTGATGAAGTTGACATGCGTCGGGTCAGTGAAGACCGATGCGTGTGGGTAAGCCGGCGTCAGTGCGTAGAACGTGCCACCCGGTTTGAGCACGCGGTGAATCTCGTTCATCAACTCGACAAACGGCAAGCGTGTTCCTTCGCCCGCGGGTGTGCCCAACACGCGCGGGATGTGTTCTAGAAAGTCAAAAGCCGAGATCGAATCAAAGCTGGCGTCCCCGTGCGGTATCGGCTGCAGGCTGAGATTGGCCATGCGAAAGCGCGCCGGGTCCATGCCTTCGGGCAGGTAGATGTCAACCGCGTGCACTTCATCGCGTGAGTAAGGGTTGCGAGGCACGGGGCCACAGCCCAAGTCCAAGTGTGTGGTGGTCATGCTGGCTGTTGGCTATCTGTATTCGACTTGACCTTGGCGATGCACCATGTGCAGCGTCAATCCGTGGCCGGCAAGCTCGGCGTTGCGCCAGTCGCGAGAGCGCGATTTGCGGGCAAATTTAGCGCGCTGTCGGCCCCACCAATTGAGCCCGATCTTGTTGTACAGGTAACGGTGGTCACCGAACTTGCTCAAGCCTTGCTCTTTCTTCATGGCGGTTTGCGTGATCATGCCGAAGTGATGCATCACGGCGCTGCCGACCGTGCCCACCGGCACGCCAGCGCGGGTGCAGCGCGCCAAAAACTCGGCGTCTTCGCGACCGAAGAGCATGCGGTCGGTGTCCAAAAAGCCGACCTTTTGAAACACCGTCTTGTGAACGCTGAAGCACACTCCGTGAAACCAGCCCAAGCGCGTGACGGCGCCCATCTTTGCCAAAAACTCTGGCGTAAATGCGCTCTGGTCATAGTCCAGCTCAAACTCCACCATGCTCGGGCTGACGACCTTCAGACCCTGTTTTTCAGCCGCGTCGATTTGCGCTTGAATGAAGTTGTGGGTGCAAATGATGTCGTTGTTCAGCAGCACCACCCAATCGGTATCCGCCAGCAAGGCGCCTTGTGTCCAGGCGCCGCCGCAGCCCAGATTCACCGCGTTATTGATACTGCGAATATCGGGCCTGGACGCCAGCCAAGCGGCCGTTGCGTCGGTGCTGCCGTTGTTGATGATGAGCAGGCTGCTCGCGTCCACGCCCACGCTGAGCAAGCTGCTGACGCACTGCTGCGTGTAGTGCAACTGGTTCAGCACCGGGATCACAACCGTGAAGCTCATGGCGCGCTGGTCACGCTCAAGCCTTCGGCGCTTTGGGTACACGTCCCATCAGGTAAAACTCATCGTTGGGCCGCATCGAGGTGAGGTTGGCCATGCGATTGGACAAACCAAACACCGCTGTGATCGCGCCGATGTCCCACGCGTCTTCGTCAGTGAACCCGTGCTCGCGCAATGCGGCGAAGTCGGCCTCGGTGAGCGATGCCGAGTCAAGGCACACCTTCATCGCAAACGCCAGCATGGCGGTTTGACGCGGGGTGATGTCGGCCTTGCGGTAGTTCACCGCGAGCTGATCGGCGAGCAGCGGCTTTTTTTCGTAAATGCGCAAAATCGCGCCGTGCGACACCACGCAGTAATGGCAGCCGTTGGCTGCGCTGGTGGCGACCACGATCATTTCTTTCTCGCCCTTGGTCAGGCGGCCGGGTGCGTCTGATGCGGGCGGGCGGTTCATCACCGCGTCAAGGTAGGCCACAAAGGCGCGCCATTCCTCGGGGCGGTGCGCCAGTGCCAAAAACACGTTGGGCACAAAGCCGGTTTTTTCCTGCACCGCGATGATTTTTTCGCGGATGTCGGCTGGCACGTCGGCGAGGTTGGGAACCGGATAGCGGCTGATGGGATGGGTTGGCATGTTCATGAAAAGTCTCCTTCAAAGTCTGAATTGCATGGCGTGAAGCCGAGCGTACAGGCCGCCGCGTGCCAGCAGTTCGGCGTGGGTGCCCTGTTCCACCACACGGCCCGCTTCCATGGCCACGATGCGATCGGCGCGCTCTATCGTGGCCAAGCGGTGCGCAATCACCAAGCTGGTTCGGCCTCGCATCAAGCGCTGCAATGCGTCTTGCACTAAGCGCTCGGATTCGGCATCGAGCGCCGAGGTGGCTTCGTCCAGTATCAAGATGGGCGCGTCTTTGAAGATGGCCCTGGCGATGGCCATGCGTTGACGCTGACCGCCCGACATCTGGTTGCCGTTGTGACCGATCACAGTGTCCAAGCCTTGCGGCAAGGCCAGCGCAAAGTCGAGCAAGTTGGCGTCGCGCAGCGCCTGCGTCACGCGCTCGCGTTCATCGTTTTTATTGTCTGACGGTGGCGCACCCAGACTCACATTGGCCGCCACGGTGTCATTGAACAGCACCACGTCTTGGCTCACCAATGCAAATTGACGGCGCAGTGCGGCCACGTTCCACTGCGCCAGCGGCGTGCCGTCCAGCAGCAACACGCCGCTGGTGGGCTCAATGAAGCGAGGCAGCAAATTCACCACGCTCGACTTGCCTGCGCCTGAAGGCCCGACCAGGGCCACAGCCTCGCCAGGGCGTAAATCCAGGCTCACGTTCTGCACCGCGGCGTCTTGGTCCACGCGGTATTGCAGGCTCACGTCCACCAGCTGCAAGTGACCTCTTGAACGTTCAGAGCGCCCCGGATCAAAGCCACCGCTGGCCTCCACCGGGCTGTTATCGATCAGGTCGACACCGCGCTCGAACGCCGCCAAGCCGCGCGTGATGGGCCCGGCCACTTCGGACAAATGTTTGATCGGCGAGATCAGCATCAACATCGCTGTGATGAAGGCAGCGAAGCCGCCCACCGTGCCGCCTTCGGTGCCGCTTTGCCAGAGCGCGGCCACGATCACGGCAGACAAAGTCACGGCGGCCAGCACTTGGGTGATAGGTGTCATCGTGGCCGCAGCCACCACCGATTTGGTCGACAAGCGGCGCAGCAGTTCGGTGGCTACGGCGAAGCGCGCCGATTGCCCTGGCGCTGCTTCATGCAGCCGCACGATGCGCCACGCGAGCACGTTTTCTTCCACCACGTAAGCCAACCGATCCGCCGCCACTTGGCCTTCCAAGGTCAGGCGGTGCAGGCGTTTGCTGAGCACGCGCATGACAATGGCCACCGCGGGGAACAGCACCGCCACAAACAGCGTGAGCTTCCAGTTCAGCCACATCAGATAGCCCAACATGGCCAGCAAAGTCAGCGAGTCCTTGACCAGCGTGGTGATCGAAGACACCAGCAAATTCGCCGCGTTTTGCGTCTCGAAGCTGAGCGTGTTGGTCAGGCTGCTGGCGCTTTGCCGTGTGAACAGCGCAGGCTGCGCATCCAGCAGGCGCGCAAACATGACGCCGCGCATGATGGCCACGCCGTTGTTGGCCGACCAGGCCAAGGCGTACTGCGCCACAAAACCCAGAAAACCACGAACGGCGAACAAGCCGATCACCGCCACCGGCACCAGCCACAAGTTCAATTTGCCGCTCTGAAAACCGCTGTCGAGCAGTGGCTTCATCATGGCCGGGATCAACGGTTCGGTGAGTGCGCCCAAAGCGCTGGCCAGCATGGCCAATGCAATGGCCCAACGGCTGCTGGCCACATAAGGCTGCAAGCGGCGCAAGCGCTGCATGAAGGGCAGGGCAGGCCTGTCGAGGAACTCAGTTTTCATCAAGGCGTTCGTCGGGAAACACGGGACGCTTGGGCGGATGCGCCAGAAACATCAGCTTGATGTACTTGTAGTAAGCGTATTCGGCGTTGTAGACGGCCAGCATCAAGCCGTGCGAACCATCCAAAAAACCGCGCCGCAGCACGTAACTGCGGAAAAACGCGAACGCGCCGTGAAGCAAGGCACCGCCGACGCTGCCGCTTTTGCCGCGCGTTTGCATGTCGCGCGCCGCACCTGTGGAGTAGCGGTCGAGCTTTTCCAGCACATTGCCAATGTTCGGGTAGCTGTAGTGGATCAGGCTGGCTTGCAGGTTGCCCACGCTGCCGTTGACCGTCATGTGAGCGTGTAGAAAATGATCGGTGAAGCCTGATTTTTCGCGTCGCCCGAGGCGCAGTGTGTGGTCGGGTCGCCATCCGGAATGATGAATAACCTTGCCGCAAAACTCTGAGATTCGTGGGATCCGAAACCCGTCGCACGAGGCAGCGCGTATGGCTGCCAAAATTTCAGTCTGGAGGCGCGGTGTGATGCGTTCATCAGCGTCCAGCGACATCACCCACGCGGTGTTGGTCATGCCAAAGCCGCGTGCCACCTGGCTGCCGTAACCGGGCCAGTCGGTTTGCACGACGCGCGCTCCGGCGGCGGTGGCGCGAACGGCGGTGGCGTCGATGCTGCCAGAGTCAAGCACCAGCACTGCGTCGGCAAATGATGCGCTGGCCACACATTCGACGATGTTTGTTTCCTCGTTTTTCGCAACGATCACCACCGTCAACGAATGCGGGTTTTGCATGGAATAAGTAAGTGCGGCATCTATGATGTTGATTGTCCTTGATTCAAAAGTCTGCCTTGAACGACACGCTGAGCCATCCCCGCACGCTTCTGTCCACGTTTCGCAAGCTCCTTTGTTTGGTTGCTTGCGCTGTGGTGCTTGTTGCACCAGCCCAAGCGCAATTTCGAGTTGAAATTTCAGGTGTGGGGGCCACGCAAGTCCCCATCGCCATCGCCAAATTCCGCGATGAGGACAAAGCGGGTCAAGCCATTGCAAACATTGTTCGCAGCGACCTGGAACGCAGTGGCCTGTTCCGCGGCATCGACGCGCCAGGCAATTTGGACGAAACCGCGCAACCCGAGATGGCGCAGTGGCGCGCGCGCAATGCCGACGCGCTGGTGGGCGGTTCAGTCACCAAGTTGGCCGACGGCCGTTTTGACGTGCGCTTCAAGCTGTGGGATGTGGTCAAGGGAGTCGAATTGGGTGGCCAAAGCACAGTGGTCGACAACACGGATCTGCGCTTGGCGGCTCACCGCATCGCCGACTACCTGCATGAAAAACTGACCGGTGAAAAGGGTGTGTTTTCGACTCGCATTGCCTACGTCACCAAGGGTGGAGGCCGCTTTACTTTGCGCGTTGCCGATGCCGACGGTGAAGGTGGGCAAGTGGCAGTCAACAGCGCCGAACCGCTTATTTCACCGGCTTGGTCGCCAGACGGAAAAGAGCTGGCTTACGTGAGTTTTGAAAGCCAAAAAGCGGTGGTCATTGCGCAGGACGTGGCCACTGGAAAGCGCCGCACGATCGCGTCTTTTCGCGGCTCGAACAGCGCGCCTGCCTGGTCTCCCGATGGCCAGCAATTGGCGTTGACGTTGTCGCGCGACGGCGGCGCGCAGCTTTTTTTGATGAACCGCTTTGGTGAAGGCGTGCGCCGCTTGACCAGCAGCAGCTCCATTGACACCGAGCCGGCGTTTTCGCCCGATGGCAAGTCGGTCTACTTTGTCAGCGACCGCGGCGGCAGCCCACAAATCTACCGCGTGTCGGTGGACGGCGGCACGCCAGAGCGCGTCACGTTTTCTGGCAGCTACAACATCAGCCCCGCCATCAGCCCTAACGGCCGAAGCCTGGCCTACATCACTCGCCAAGGCAATGCCTTCAAGTTGGCGCTGCTCGACTTGACGGCAGGCGCCGCGCCCCAACTGCTCACCGAGACCAATGACGATGAGAGCCCCAGCTTTTCGCCGAACGGCCGTTTGCTGATTTACGCCAGCCGAGCGCAGGGCCGCGATGTGTTGATGACCACCACGCTCGATGGCAAGATCAAAGCGCGTTTGGTGTCTACCACTGCCGATGTGCGCGAGCCGAGCTGGGGGCCGTTTGGTCGCTGATTTGGCGTTGAGCTTGCGGTTTTTTCACCCTTCGCTTCCTTGAAAACTGCTGTTCCTTGAACGTTAGTTGCGTTCGCTGATCCATCCCTTTTTGAAAGGCAAAAATCATGAATACTTTGTTTTCTTCTACAA
>JBBRGA010000169.1:0-6898 GCA_038241115.1 Burkholderiales bacterium
GGTGTGCATTCCCGAGTGCCCCGTCAATGCCATCGTTCCTGAAGAAGACGTGCCCGGCAACATGCAGCACATGATCAAACTGAACGCCGACTTGGCGCGCAGCGGTTGGCCCAGCATCACCAAACGCAAAACCCCCGCCGCCGACGCAGACGATTGGAAAGACAAAACCGGCAACCTGTCGGAATTGATCCGCTGAATATGTTTTGACCGTGAGCTTGCTCTGATCGCAAGTTTTTTTGACCGCAAGCAGCATCCCGACCATGAACGCGAATACCCACGTGGAGATTTCCAAAACCGCCGACTCACACGAAGGCACACCTGTTGACCCATCGGGGGCCATCGAAACCGATGCCGTCATCGTCGGCGCCGGGCCTGTGGGTTTGTTCCAAATTTTTGAGCTTGGCCTGCTGGAAATCAAAGCCCACATCATCGATTCACTCGCCTACCCCGGCGGTCAGTGCATCGAGCTTTATCCCGACAAGCCCATCTACGACATTCCGGCCGTGCCGGTGTGCACAGGCAAAGAACTGACCGACAACTTGCTCAAGCAAATTGCGCCTTTTGGCGCGACGTTTCACTTGGGTCAAGAGGTTACTGTGGTGCAAAAGCAGCCCGATGGCCGCTTCTTTGTCGAAACCTCCAAAGGCACGCGTTTTCTGACCAAGACCATTTTCGTGGCAGGCGGCGTCGGTTCATTCCAACCTCGTTTGCTGCGCGTGGACGGGATCGCCAAGTTCAACGACAGCCAGTTGTTCTATCGAGTCAAGAACCCGACGCAGTTCGCGGGCAAGAATTTGGTCATCGTGGGCGGCGGCGATTCAGCGCTCGACTGGACCCTTAATTTTGTTCAAGAAGGCGCGCACAAAGCCGAGAGCGTGATCCTGTTGCACCGCCGCGACGGCTTCAAAGCGGCGCCCGCCAGCGTCTCGAAAATGCGCGAGCTGTGCGAAGCCTACGAGATGCAATTTGTGGTCGGTCAGATCACAGGTTTCGAAGAGTCGGACGGCAAGCTCAGGCAAGTCAAAGTCACTGGCGGCGACGGCGTGACGCGTCTCATGCCACTGGACATGCTGCTGGTCTTCTTTGGCCTTAGCCCCAAGCTCGGACCCATCGCCGAGTGGGGGCTCAGCCTGGAGCGCAAGCAAATCGTGGTCGACACCGAGAAATTCGAAACCAGCACGCCGGGTATTTTTGCCGTGGGTGATGTGAACGTCTACCCCGGCAAGAAAAAGCTGATCCTGTCAGGCTTTCACGAAGCCGCACTGGCCGCATTCGGTGCTGCGCCCTATATCTTTCCGGACAAGCGCATTCACCTGCAATACACCACCACCAGCCCGAAACTGCACAAGGTGCTGGGCGTGGAAAGTCCAGTCTTCGACTGAGATCGGCTTCTCATGCCGCATGCGCTGGAAGGACAGCGGGCCCTACGGGGCCCTTTTCTTTTTCTGTGAGAATCTGCCTGTCGCGCAGTTCGCTGCGCGGTATTCGCTAGGGGTGTTGAACGGCTTGACCGCTGTTCGACTGAGAAAGTCCCTTTGAACCTGATTGAGGTAATCCTCGCGCAGGGAAGCATGCCAAGTTGCATCAGTGCCACCGCAGATGCAATTACACACGCACCACAGTCTGTGGTCGTGGGCTCGCCGACCTGCCATCGATCCTTTGGTCAACACCAACCACTGAAATCCTGATGGCACACACACACTTTTCAAAATCTACTTTCCGTTTGACGTCTGTTGCAGCGGCTGCCCTGTGCGCTGCAACAACCGCGCTGGCACAAACCAGCACGCTGGAACCGGTCACGGTGACGGGCCGCGCGTTGCCGTCATTCAACATTGGCGGCTGGGGCGACACCGCACTTTCCAAATCACCGTTTCAAGCCAGCATCGTCAGCGCTGAGCAAATGCGCGACCGCGGCGTGCAGCGCTTGTCTGACCTCACCCGCATCGACCCGTCGGTGAGCGACGCTTACAACACCGAGGGCTATTGGGACTACCTCACGGTGCGCGGTTTCGTCATCGACAACCGCTTCAATTACCGCCGCGACGGTTTGCCAATCAACGCTGAAACGCGCATTGCGCTGGACAACAAAGACCGCATCGAAATCCTCAAAGGCACCAGCGGTTTGCAAGCTGGCACCAGCGCACCGGGCGGCTTGGTGAACTTCGTGGTGAAGCGGCCCACCGCCGTGCCAGCTCAAACGGCCACCCTGGGTTGGCAGCAAAACGGATCGTTGATGGGCGCGGTGGACATCAACCGCCGCTTCGGAATGAACGAAGCCTTCGGCCTGCGCTTGAACGCCGCCGCTGAGCGGCTGGACCCGCAGGTGCGCGACGCTCGAGGCAAGCGCCACTTGCTGGCAATTGCGGGCGATTGGCAGTTGAGCGCAGACACCTTGCTGGAGGCCGAGTTCGAGACCAGCCACCGCAGCCAACCCAGCGTGCCGGGATTTAGTTTGTTGGGCAGCCTCGGACCATCGGTTGTGCCAGCGCCAGCCGACCCGCGCATCAATCTGAACAACCAGCCCTGGTCGTTGCCGGTGGTGCTGGACGGCAACACGGGGTCGATCCGCTACAGCCAAAAGCTGGCCCCCGGTTGGCGCTTCACGGCGCACGCCGCCACCCAGCAGCTCACGTCGCAAGACCGGATCGCCTTCCCTTACGGATGCAGCGCCGAGGGCAACTACGACCGCTACTGCTCAGACGGCAGCTTCGACCTTTACGACTTCCGCAGCGAGAACGAAAAGCGCCGCACCGACGCCTTGGAAGCCACGCTGCACGGCGCGTTTCAAACAGGCGGCTTCGGCCACGTCGCGTCATTCGGCGTGCTGCGCAGCCAGACGCGTCATCGCTTCCAGAAACAGGCCTACAACTATGCGGGCGTTGGCAATGTGCAGGGCACGGCGATCACACCGGCAGACCCCACGCTGCTGGATGAAAACACCAATCGTGACGAAACATCTACCGAAATTTACCTGCGCGACGCCGTCAAGCTCAGCGACAGCTTCACCGCCTGGCTGGGCCTGCGCCACACCGCATTGCACCGAGAAAGCGTGCGCACCAACGGCAAGCGCGCCACGGCTTACGACCAGTCGGTCAACACACCCTCGGTAGCGCTGACCTTTGCCGTCAACCCAGACACCACCGCCTACGCCAGCTGGGGCAAAGGCGTTGAAAGCGAGGTCGCACCGAACCGCGCCCGCTACACCAACCGAGGTGTCGCGTTGCCAGCGCTGGAAAGCCGCCAAGTCGAGTTGGGGCTGAAAGGAGGTGCGAAGGACCTCAGCTGGAGCGTGGCGTGGTTCGACATCAAACGCCCTGCTTTTGCCGACATCGGCAGCGACTGCAGCGACGACACCACAGGCAACACCTGCACCCGCCAAGCAGACGGCAGCAACCATCACCGGGGCATCGAAGGCACAGCCGCTCTGAAGCAAGGCGCATGGGCATGGCAAGGCGGCGCGCAGTGGCTGCAAGCCAAGCGAGAAGGCAGCATCAACACAGCACTGAACGGCCTACAGCCCACCAACGTGCCCGCCACCACGCTGAAACTGCAAGGCACCTACAACGTCGCCAACGTCAGCGGCCTTTCAATCAGCGCCGCGCTGATCAACGAGAGCAAGCGCATGGTCTTGGAAGACAACAGTCTGAGCATTGCAGGCTACAGCCGCGTTGATGCATCGCTGCGTTTCGAAAACACGCTGGCTGGCAAAACCACTGTGTGGCGCGCTGGCCTGGACAATGTTTTCAATCGCCGCGCCTGGAAAGAATCGCCGCTGCAATTCGGCCATGCTTACCTCTTCCCGCTGCCAGCGCGCGCGCTGCGCGTGTCGGTGGACGTGAGCTTGTAGGCAAACCGGCACGCAGCAGGCTCAGAACCCGGGCATTTGCTGGCTATAATTTGAGGCTGTTCCTCGATAGCTCAGTTGGTAGAGCGCCGGACTGTTAATCCGTAGGTCCCTGGTTCGAGCCCAGGTCGAGGAGCCACATAAAAGGCAATGAAATCAAGGACTTAGGTGCGAAAGCCTCTAGGTCCTTTTTCTTTGCCCTTGCGCTTTCGCGGTCCATGTAGGGGCTATGTAGGGGCTGTACCGGGTTTCGGTACGTTCAAGCGCCCTTCGGGTGCACGCGATGGCGACTGCAATCTTTGCGCTAGCAAGTTAAACGGTTGCGAGCAACCAACCGTTTCTATGACCTTGCAACAAATAGTTTCTGCGGCCCTGGGCGGCTTGGCATCTACAGCGATTTCACAGTCCACTTCGGTTTGAGATTCGAGATGCAGTTCAGCGATAAACGGTCGACCTTGATTCCAGTTCCAAGCGAGCGCGTGTTTGGAGCACCCGGAGAGCCACTCCTTCGATACAGAAACATCACGGCGGAGCAGGCCTTGGCCTTGGGCTTGTTTTTGCCAGACAAAGTTTCATGGTCAGGTGGCCTGCATTTTGTTGCGCTGGCGAACAGCAACTTCGACTTGCACGTCGACTTCGGCGTGATTGCTCGTTTGGATGCGAAGTTTCAAAGATTCATGCTTGCAGTGAACCGCAGGCCCTACGGCGGATGGCCCGAGTTCCGCGAGCCAAGAAAGCCCCGCCGCAGCAAGCGACGTTGACAACCTCGCCATGCGTACATTCTGCGTGCCAGACTGCGACCCAGCCTGTGCGGCGGTCTCGCGTATCAAGCGACTGCAAGGACATTGCAGCGCATACAGGCCTGATGGTGCGGCTTGCTGGGGTCATGTGCACCCTTGCCCCTTGTCTGTGACGAAGGCCCTTTGCGCAGCGCCTCGATGGGTCGTTGTTGACGGCAGAGCGGTTCAATAAACAGCCCTTGGTGTGGCCGCCAAGGCGTCTGTGGAGGCTTTAAATGTGACCCACTCAAGCTGCCATCCAGAGCGAAGTTAGCGACGTCGAATCCGCTGCGGTTCGGGTAAGTTTTTGCCACCAGTTGTCGGCGTCGGAAAACTGCGCAATTAAGGCGGTCGGTGTTTTTGTGTGGGCATGGCGGTCGGTCGTTGCCGACGTTGTGTTTTCAGCCAGACCGCCATGCCCATCAACCGCCATGCCCTTCCTTGCTGCGATGTGCCTGTGCTTGGCGCGAGCCATCATTGCGTCATCACTCTTGGCCGCCGCTGTGTGGCTCTTTTGACCTCGCCCAGTGCTGACGGCGAAGTCCGCCAAAGTCTTTACCTTCACTTGCTTGACTTGACGGTCAGGGCGCAAGTTCAACGTGTTCCGCATGTGCCCCATGAATTCCCGCCTTTGTGCCACCAGCAGATTCTTTCCCGCCGACAGCGCGTGTCCTGCCAACCTGCCCCCACTAACCGCCAGCACCAGCACATGCATGTGCGGTCTTTTTTGGTCGCGATGCACCACGGCGGAAACGATGTGTTCATAGCGACTGGCAGCCCACACCAAACACTCAGCCCAAAACTCCGGTGTGTCGGCACCATCAGGTGGCTGCAATACAAACTCCAGCCCCATGATGGCGTCACAGCGGGCAGGAACGACGTCCAGCTCAGTGAGGATGCTCTCAACTATTTCAAGCGCTACAGCGAGGCTCTGCGGGCCTCGAAGCACCTCATTGTTTGGGGTCAACGCTGAGTTGATGCGGATCCTGTGGCGGTGCTCAGCATTGCCTTGCCGCAGGTTGTGAGCCAGGCAAACGGGCACCACATCATTCGGTGATTTGGCGCGGCGCACAGTCTTGATGCTCAAGGTCTTACCCTTCATGCGTAAGCCAGCACCCCACTCATCCGGATGCATGGCGTCGCACTTGTCCAGCGTGGCGCTCATGGCTTGCCGCCCATGTCGCGCAGCGCCAGCAGAGGTGCATCGACTGCACCGTGCACACCATCGACGAGCCCACACGCCAAGGTAAGGCCGATTAGCAAAAGACCGGCGGCGGTGCCAGCAAAGCCACGCAGCGCCAGCAAACAGAACGTCAGGCTGCTTGTGCTGCGGCCTCTTGAAAAAGGCTGCCTTCGTGCTTGAAGATGCTTTGCCTCTGTGCGCAATGGATGGCCCTTCGCCTGGGCTTTAAGCGCCTTGGTTCGGCAACCGCGCTTGGTGCTCAGTGTCCTGCGGCGCAGCTTTAGGCTTGGCCGCAGAAGGTCGGTATGCAGGGCGTCGCGCCTTGTGCTCACGTCCTCGCAGCCGTTACGCACTAAACACCGCCATGCAGTTGGCTGCCCCAGGTCCGCGCCGACTCAGCCAGTCATAGACGCGACGCTTACCTTCCTCGGTCAGCGAATAGACGCCAGTCTTTACGCAGCACCCGTCGATGTCGATGCCCGCCTGTTCTCGGCACAGCAAACATGTTCCCGCAGGCAGACCACGTTTTCGCAGCGCGCGAATGACTTCGGGGCCGTTACTTGAACCACTTACACGGTCAGCCCGCTCCCTGGGCACATCGCCTCTCATCAACGCAGCGAGTATCCGCAGTTGCCTTGGGTTTTCGGTGCCGATAAACACCCCAGCGATGGACTCGTCAAACACACCCGCTTCGATGGCGGCGCTCACAGTGACACCCCCAGCAGGCGGCGAATGGAGGCCACGCTCCAAGCCAAGCGGCCGTGAATGCGCAGCGGAGTGAGCGGCCCCGTGCCGGAACGAGATGCCCAGCCGCGTAGTGTCTGCGGGCGACGGGTCAGGTAGTACGCAGCGGCGGCGGTGTCCACTGCGGGACGGTTGACAGATTCCAGCGGTGGAAAGTATTTGGCGGCCTTGGCGGCTTGCCTTACTTCGGTGCTGAGGGGGGTTGCAATCTTCGTTGCATTGCGTTTTTCCCAATTCGCTAGGGTCGCGGCGTTCGGCGGCCCGGCTGTGGCTTGCGACTCGATTCCCAGCGGCGCATCGGCTGGGGCGGCTTGCCAAACTTTCGTGATGTCGTGTGTTGCGGTTTGC
>JBBRGA010000170.1:0-6877 GCA_038241115.1 Burkholderiales bacterium
GAGTCGAGCACGCCAGGAATCAATATTTTGTTGTCGGGGATGCTGGATTTGAGATGCACGAAGGCTTCCCACTCGTGCGCGTGACGCGGGTTGCTGGCCTCGAACAACAGGCCCTGCGGTTTGGCCTTCAGCACCAGCGGCAATATGGTTTCTAGCGGCACGTCTTTGTGGTGCGGGCCTTCGTAGTTGCCCCAGCAAACGTGCATCCGCACTCGGTCAGCGGGGATGGCGGCCAGCGCGAAATTCAGCGCTTCGATGTGGCGTTCAATGCGCAACAAGTAGGCCGATTCATCAAGCGCGGCGTACATCATGTGGCGGCCCAGGCCGAGGTCGGGCGAGTCGAGCTGCAAGATCAGACCGGCATCCACGATGGCGTGATATTCGTGACGCAGCGCGTGGGCCAATGCGTCTAAATAGGCGTCGTCATTCGCATAGTGTTGATTGGGTTGAAACAGCGCCACCACGCCGGGCGAGGCGGCGTTCATGAAGACTTGCCCTGCGCCATGTTTGATGGCGGCGGCTTTGACGTTGGCGATGTCTTTGCGCAGCGGCTCCATGGTCTTGACACCGATAGGTCCGACACAACAAGGGCGACGGTAGGTGGGCGTGCCGCCGCCGCTGGACAGGCGCTTCATGAAGCCGGGGTAGTCGAGCAAGTCGGCGGGCGTGCGGCGCGGGCTGTCACCGTCGAAGCCGGTGTAGCGGTCTTTGATGTAAGTCGCATAGGAGATTTTGCTCATCTCGCCGTCGCTGACGATGTCGATACCGGCTTCGACTTGACGCCGCACGGCGTCGTCGACGGCTTGGGTCATCACAGCATCGAAGTCGTTTTCCGCGAGCGGCTTGCCGTTTTCGACCGCAAAAATGTGATCGACCACGGCTTGCGAGCGCGGGAGTGAGCCGACGTGTGTGGTGAGGAAGCGGGCCGGGGTTTTCATGGCTGGAAGGACTCGCAGAAAAAGTAAAAGGGCGGAAAAGGGCGGGAAAGCGCAAAAGACGGCCGCGAATAAAAAATCCGTTCGGGCTGAGGTATCGAAGCCTTGCGTGGGACTTCGATTCCTCAGCCCGAACGGACTCTGGTTTGTATTTTTATCGGTGTTTCAGTCTGCTGTGTTTGAGTCTGCACAGTCAGGCTTGAAACATCTTCAGTTTACAAATTGCTGTAGGCCAGTTTCAAGCCGAAAGTGCGCGGTGGCGCGCCACTGACTTGCAGCGCACCGCCGCCACCCCAGGTGAAGCGGTTGATGGTTTGCTTGTCGGTGATGTTGTCAACGTAGGCCTGAATTGAGAGCTTGTCGTTGATACGCCAATTGAGTTTGAAATCCGCTTTGGCATAAGCGCCTTGCTTCTCAATTTCGGCGTTGGTGGGCTGACCGTAATAGCCGCTTGAGAAGTTCACCGCCAGCATGGGGGTGACAGTTCCGCCGCCAACGGCGATGTCGTACTTCGCAAACACCGAGCCTTGATAAGTGGGTGAGTAAGGCAAGCGCTTGCCGCTCAAATCGCAGCCGTAAGACGCCGCAGGTTGGCCAGTGCCGCCCGTGCCTGGCGTGACGCCGCAGTTGTAGCCCGGCGCAAAAATACGCTGTTGACCGGCCGGGGCAATGACGATGCCGTTGGCGTCGGTTTGCGGCGTGGTGGAAGCAGGGTTGGCCACCAAAATTGACGTGCCGAACGGCAGCGTGACGTTGGGGAAGCTGGTGTATTTCGCGTCCAACAAAGCCATGGTGCCGCCCAGTGTCAGGGCGGAGCTTTGGCGCCACTCGATCTCAGCTTCCAAGCCTTTGGACTTGGCTTTGGCCGCGTTGAAAATGGCCGAAATCGTGGCCGTGCCTATGGGCACTTGACGCTGCTCTTGCAAGTTGGTGTAGCTGTTTTGGAAGGCGGCTAGGTTTACTTGCAGCGTGTTGCGAAAGAAGCGGTTTTTGCTGCCGATTTCCAAGGCCGTAACTTCTTCCGGCTCAAAGGTGCGAACCGATGCAATGGCTTGACCTGGATTGAAGCCGCCGGAGCGGAAGCCGGTGGACACGGTGGCGTACAGCAACTGGTCGTTGTTCAGTTTGTAGTCAAGCGCCAGTTTGCCGGTGGCTTTGCTGAAGGTGGCGTCGTCGTAAGTCAGGCCGATGAGTGTGTTGGTGCCGGGAATGCAGTTGTAGCCAGGCTGCGCGTTGCTGCCGGTGCAATTGGTGGTGCCTGCCGAGCCGTAAACGCTGTCAGCGGGCAGTGGCGTGTCCAAGTAAATCTGCGGCGCAGTGGTGAGCGCTGCAGCGGAGTTGGCTGACTTGAACGATTTGCGGTCGCGCGTGTAGCGTGCGCCCGCTGTGGCGGTCAGCGCTTCGGTTGCTTTGAAGCTGATTTGGCCGTAAATGGCTTTCGAGTCGGTGGTGGGCAATTGGTTGTCGTAGAAGCCCGTACTCTGCACAGGCAGTGACAAGGGCGTGGTGATGGCACCAGAACGAATTACGCGCGGGAATTGCTGTTGAGCCAACGTGCCTTCGAGCGTGTCTTTGAAGAGGTACACCCCGGCCACATAGCTGATCGGGCCGCTGCCCTCCGACAAGATTTGGAATTCTTGTGTGATGGTTTTGGCCGCGGTTTTCTGCTGGTCAACGGCGATGGTGGAGGCTGACATGTCGGAGTCAGCGTCTCGCGTCGAAGACATGTTGGCGTAACTGGTGATCGACTTCAGCGTGAAGGCCGGCAAGCGGTAAGACAAATCGAGGCTGGCGTTCTTGTCGCTGAAGTTGAGCTTGGTTTGGTAGTCGGTGTCGATGCGGTAGACATTGCCCGGCGCATAAATGGGGATGCCCTGATCGACACCAGTGCCGATGGCGTTGGTGGTCAAGCCAGAGCCCGCGCCTTGCGTGCGGGTGCAATCGTTCACGCCGTCACGGTTGCCGCCGCGTGGATTGATGGTGGTTTGCGTGGCGTTGAACAACTGCTGGCACGAGGGCGTGTGGTAGTAGCTGCCGGCTTGCTTGTAGCCAAACGCCGAGCCGCCGTTGCCGCGCTGCTCGGTGATGTCGGCACGGAACACGGCTTCCAGTTCGCGCGATGGCTTGAACTTGACAGAGGCGCGCAGGTACTTGAGGTCTTGGTCAAACAACGTGGCGGCGGGGTTGTAGTCGTTCTTCACCCAACCGTCAGACTTCTCCATGGCGGCTGCGATTCGGACGGCTGCAGAGTCGGCGAGCGGTACGTTCAAAAGGCCTTCAAGGCGCAGCTTTCCGTAGCTGCCCATGCCAATGCTGGCACCGGTTTCAAACGATTTGAGTTCAGGCGCCACGCTGGTGATGACGATGTTGCCGCCAAAGGTGTTGCGACCAAACAGCGTGCCTTGAGGGCCGCGTTGAATTTCAACCCGGCTGATGTCGACAAAGCTGGACAACGCCTGTTGTGCGCGCGATTTGTAGACGCCGTCTACGAAGTAGCCAATGGTGGTGTCGCCGTTCACCGCCACGTTTTCGGTGCGCACGCCGCGAATGGCAGGGCGGGCATCAGAGCCCGAGCGGCCGAAGGTGAAGCCAGCCGACATGCCTTCCATTTGCGACAGGTCAGTGATGTTGCGTTCAGCCAGCGTGGCGCCCGTCACAGCCGTGACCGACACCGACACTTTTTGCGCATCTTCCACACGCCGGTTGGCGGTGACGGTCACGGTGCCCAACTGCGCCGGGTCGGCTTGTTGCGCCGTGGCGGCAGTGGGCAGCAAGGTGGCCAAGCCGCCAAGTGCCAGCGCAATTTGC
The DNA here is from genome assembly GCA_038241115.1 of Burkholderiales bacterium. Taxonomy (GTDB): domain Bacteria; phylum Pseudomonadota; class Gammaproteobacteria; order Burkholderiales; family Burkholderiaceae_C; genus JANYJJ01. The sequence continues at coordinate 3,744 of JBBRGA010000170.1, forward strand.
GTGGCGAGCCGTGTGCGGTTCAGTGGGCTGTTGGATCGCGTTGCGCTGTGCTTGTTGTTGTGAAGGGCCATGCCGGTGTCTCCAATGAAAAAACAAATTTTGGTGAGCAGTTGCGCAGCCGAAGTACTCCGCACAGGCTCAGTTTGCCGTTTGCAAATCCAGATTGCAACCGTATGCAACAAGTATGCAAAGACGCTCGGTAAAACCCCTAGATTCCCGCTGTATGAGCGCAACAAAAGTGAGAAATGACAGCTCTCGCTAGCTACACCAAAGTGGTGTTGATTACGTATGCAAAGTTTGATGTGCGAGTGGTGATGCGCGGTTGGCTGTGCATGAAAATTCAATAGGCCAAGTTGGCATTTCCACCCTGAGCCGCGTCTTTGAATGCCTTGGAGATGAGTCCCGTACTGACGTTGGCAAAGTAGCGCGCTCCCCAGGCTGCGTAATGGTCTTCATCGGCAGCATTCAGAGCCAAGATGCCAGGGCACTTGCCTGCAGCACTTACAGCACGCAAGGTTTTTTCTATGGCGCGCTGCACTGGCGCTTCGTTCCAGCGGTTCTCGAATCCCATGCTGTGGGCCAAGTCATTGGGGCCGATGAAGACGCCGTCCACACCCGGCACAGCAGCGATTGCGGCCGCGTTTTCTACGCCCTGCGGCGTTTCGATCATCACGATCAGCGCGATGCCTTCGTTGCTGCGCTGGGTGTGCGCGGGCCCGCCAAAAGCTCCGTAACCTGCGGCGCGGTGGCTGAAGGCGCTGCCGCGCTGTCCGCCCACGTTCACGCCACTTTCGAATCGTGGATAGCGCACACGTTGCACCAAATTGATGGCGTGTTCAGCTGTGTTGACCATGGGAATTTGCAGGCCACTGGCACCCATGTCCAACGTGCGCGCGATGTCGTGTTCTAGGCAGCGCACGATGGGCACGATGCCGCTGCCGCGCGCGGCGCGCAGCATGTGCTCCGTGGTCAGCAAGTCGGCGCTCCCGTGTTCGTTGTCGAGCACGATGAAATCAAACCCGGCGTAGGCGCACATCTCGACGACGGCGGGCGAAGGGATGCCGTTGAAGATGCCGCGCAGACGGCGCATGCTGCGCAGCATGTCCGGCAGGCGGGTGTCAAGCGGGTGCACGGATATGGTCATTGAGTTGCCTTTCAGCGTTGCGCACGCGCAATGAAACGCAGCGGTGCCACAAAGCCGCTGGCGTCGATGGCCCAGTCGTGCTGCGCCGCCACATGAACCACCCGCGCGTCCCACTCGATGCTTTTGCGGTGATCGCCTGCAGTAACAAGCAAAGCCAGCGCCTCGTTGCTGCCGATGTTCTTGAAGCTGCGCCAACAATCGGGCGGCAACGAGTAGCTGTCCCACGCGGTGTCTGTGCCCACGGCGGTTCTCGCGACCGGACCGCCGGTGGTGTCGACAGTCACCTCAATTTGTCCGCGCTTGGCAATGAGCACTTGTTTTTCGCTGAGCAAATGGCGCGACACGCTGCCGCCCGCCGGAATGCGCAGCCATTCGATCGACAAGCCGTGGGCGTTGGAAACCGGAGCGGCCAAATTGCGGTCTTGGGCCATGCCCAAACCGATCACTGCGGCCAACTGCGCGCCGCAGGCCGGCAGGTGAGAGTCGAGCAGGCCGTGAACAGACCAACGCAAGTCGGCAAAGCGCACGATGCGCTGCTGCATCTCGGCGGCGCTCCAAACGCGCAGCGCTGCGATTTCGGCCGCTGTCATGGGTTCGATCAATGGTGTGCCGGGTTCCAGCAGGTCGCCGCGGGTGCTGTCCACGATCCGGTAGTCGTGTGTCAGCACCACGCCGTTTTTGGCTGCCGCGGCCAGCGTGCTGGGGCCCCACAAAATGCCGCCGGTGTGGTCGCCGCCCAAGGCGGTGAACAAAAAGCCGTCGTCGACGCCGATGTTGGTGAAGCCCCGGTACAACCAAGTGGGGACCGACACGATGTCGCCGTCTGTGATGTCGGCTTCGCTGGCTTCGGGGTTGAAGCCCCACTGCACACGCCAGTCGCCGCGCGTGCAAATGAACACCTCGCAACTGAAGTGCATGTGCGGCGTGTTGACCTTGCCGTGCCCAATGTTGACGCCGCCCAATTGGAAGCCGTGCGGTTCGCGCAGGCTGACCGGCTGTTTGGGGTTTTGCGACACGCCCGCGCCGATGAGTGCGTAGTTGTGTTTCGGCGTGCACTCGGGAATGGCGTAGTCGATGAAAGCCTCGGTGCTGTAGCGCAGGTTCGCAAACGGTATGAAGCGCTCGGCAAGCGCGTCGGCAGAAATCATGGGTTGCTCCGAATGTGAAGGTGTGGGAGCTGTATGGGCGTTCTCAGGGTGCTCAACCCTTGACCGCGCCCTGTGTCAAGCCCGACACGATCTGGCGCTGAAACAGCGCCACCAAAATGATGAGTGGAATGGTGATGCTGACTGCGCCGGCCACGCCTTGCATGAGCAGCGTTTCACTCTCTGCGCTGATCGCATTGGCGATGGCCGCGGGCATGGTCATCTTGTCGGTGTTGGTCAGTGCTGAACTGAGCAAAAAGTCGTTGTATGCCAGCAAAAAGCTGAACAAACCCGTGGTGACGATGCCGGGCCACATCACGGGCACGATGACGCGCCTGAAGGCCTGAAAGCGGCTGCATCCGTCGACCAAGGCAGCCTCGTCCAGTTCGGCAGGAATGTGGGTGAAAAACGAGCGCAGCATCCAAATCGTGAACGGCTGGTTGATGGCCACCAGCACCACGATCAAGCTGAAGTAAGAGTTGCGTATTCCCAGCGCATCGAACAGCGTGAAGAACGACGGCAGCAAAGTGGAATGCGGCAGCGCGCGAAACACCAGCGCCACCATCAACAACCAGAACCCCACCGCGCCTTTGTAGCGCGCCAGCGCATAACCGGCGAGGCAACCTACTGTCAGTGACACGGTCACGGTGCCCAAGGTGATGAGCACGGTGTTCAAGAAGTTTCTGTAAAACGCCTTGTCTATCCAAAGGCTTGTGTAGTTGTCAAACGTGAACGGCGCCACCCATTTCAGCGGCGTAGAAAACGCGTCTACGTACTGGCGAAATGAAATGACTGCCGTCCACAACACAGGCAACGAGGCAATCAGCAACCACACGGCAAGGCCG
>JBBRGA010000171.1:0-6854 GCA_038241115.1 Burkholderiales bacterium
CACCGCAGCAGCGGCGCGGTTCGCAGTCAAAGGCGCCAACGTTCCATCCAAATCGAATGCCAGCACGCTGTTGCCTGTGCGCAGCTGCTCCAGTGCCAATGCACCTGAAAGTGAGAACAAAGCGTTCACGTCGGAGCGGCAGCCGGGATTGACACCGCGGCTGGTCGGCTTGGCTGGCGCCGGCCATCTTGCCGCGCGGCATCCAGAAAGAGTGACGCGGCCCACCGATGTACATTATTTTTTTGCACGGTTCGCCGCAGCGCGCGCATGCGCTTTTGGGCTTCCGGCAGCGGCATGTGCAAGGCTTGATGCAGCGCGTCTGAGACTTGCGCTGGATCGCGCGGGTCTACGATCAGCGCGGCCTCCAGCTCTTCGCTCGCTCCGGCGAATCGGCTCAACACCAGCACGCCCTGTTCATCGCTGCGCGCGGCCACAAATTCCTTGCAGACCAGGTTCATACCGTCTTGCAAGCTGGTGACCAGGCAGACATCGGCACTGCGATAAAGCGCATCCACTTCATCGCGGTTGTGCAGGGTGTCCAGCAACGTCACCGGCTGCCAGTCGCCCTTCGTAAAACGCAGATTGATACGCGCAACCTCGCGTTGAACTTCCGTGCGAAAAACTTTATACGCAAGCAGGGCTGTGCGCGTCGGCGCTGCCACCTGAATCAAGCGAACGCGTCCCTGCCACTCGGGATGTTCAAGCAGCAACAGCTCGAGCGCGAGCAGCCGCTCGAGCAGGCCCTTGGTGTAATCGAAGCGGTCAATGCCGACGATCAGCCTCATATCGCGGCGGGCTTTCGCAGACGCATCCACCGCTGTGCCGGCACGTGCGCTGGGTCTGCCAGTCTGCACAGGCCATGCAATCGAGACGGGGTATTCGCCCACCAGTGTGGCGTGGCGCTCGGCCTGGACGGCGTTTGGCGTGACGCTCGACGGCCGCTTGCCGATGGCGCGCGCTGACGCTAAAAAGTTGTCGCGGTGTGCGCGAGTTTGAAACCCCGCCACGTTGCTGCCGAGCCAGCCTGTGATCAATTCGGGCAGCCACGGGCACAGGCTCATTTGCTGGTAATCCGCCCACGGAATGTGCCAAAACCCGATGACGGTGGCTTTGGGCAAAGCTGCGCGGACCATCGCAGGCAGCAACGCGAGCTGATAGTCATGGACCATGACCACTGGGTTGGCGCAGCGGGCTTCGTTGACGATGGCGTCGGCGTAGGCCTGATTGACACGGCGGTAACTTTGCCAGTCTGACTCCGTGAATCGGGGCGTCAATTGCCGGGTGCGATTCGCTTCGTGACACAAGGGCCACAAGCCAGCGTTGGAGAAGCCGTCAAGATGGCCTGCTTCCTCTTTTTCGTTGAACCACAACCGTCGCAACCGGTATGCGCCAGCGTCAGCCGGTGCTGTCCAGACACCGTCGTCGTCGACCACCGCGCAGTCGGCGTTGCCGCTGGCGTGGGCCACCCACGTTCCACCTCTGGCCCGCATGACCGGTTCCATCGCCGTGACCAAGCCGCTGGCGGGTTGCATGAGACGCACGCCCCCCTTGATGCGCACATGCGAGTAGGGCTGTCTGTGTGAAGCGACGATCAATTGATCGTTGCCGAAATTGGATTGAAGAAAACAGCGAAGCCGTTCACCGTTCCACAGCTGAACATCGTCATGCGACGACTCTCGATGCCTGAGGTCGGCGTCAAGCGGTGAACGGTGCCAATGCATGTTCAGCCTGTTGACTGACTTCGGCAGAACGCGCGTGTGAGTTGCTGGCGATGCCTCACTGTTGAACACCATCGCAGCATCCGCTTCAATTTGCACCCAGATCAGTGATGCGCCGCCTTCAGGCGTGCAACTCAGCTTCGAGTTGCTGGTGGGTTGCCAAAAAACCAGCGAAGGTGAGACGAGGGTTCTCTTTTCTGTGAGCCTCCAAAGCGAGTTGGTAGGCGTCGAAAGCCTCGACGACAGGCTGTGGAGCTGATGGCTTTACAAGCGGCATGGTGGTCGACTCACTGGTTGTGGATACACACGCATGCAGAACAAAAGCGTGAGCAGTGATGGTCCACAAAGCTGGCGTCCAACACAGTCAGACTGCACGGGCATGTGACGTAGGAGTCCGCCTTATCGGGGTTTTTTATTCCGAAAGAAAGACTGCGGGTGTCTCAACGCGGCGCAGCCTTGAAGCCCAGCGTTTTCATCGCCGCGGTCAGAGAGTTGGAAGATTTGGCATACGCTGCCCACGGCTGGTTGCCCACGCTCAAGCGGTCGCAAATGTTTTGCACCGTCCACTGCGCGCTGCTGTCCAGGCTTTGCAACTCATTCCAGCCCAACGGCACGGAAACTCCCATGCCAGGCCGAGCACGTGCAGTCCAGGCGCAGGCGGTGGTGGCACCAAAGCCGTTGCGCAAGTAGTCGACGAAGATTTTTCCGACTCGGTTTTTGGGGCCGCTTTTTGCAACGAAAAGCTGCGGCAAGGTGATGGCCAGATGGTTGACGATGTGATGCGAAAAATCCTTCACAGTGTCCCAACCGTTGTGTTTTTTTAACGGCACGACGATGTGCAGGCCTTTGCCACCGCTGGTTTTCAAAAAGCTCTTCAGGCCGAGCTCTTCCAGCATGGTTCGCACCAATATCGCGGCTTGCTGCATCTGTGCCCATTCGACTTTCTCGCCGGGGTCGAGGTCGAACGTCATGCGGTCGGGTTGGTTGATTTGTGAAGCCACCGCGTTCCAGGTGTGGAACTCGACCGTGTTCATTTGCACCGCCCACAGCAGCCCATCGGCGTTGTGAATTTCAAGCAGCGCTTCGTGGTCGGGGTCGAGCGCAGGGTCCAGCAGATTGACACCAGGCATCTCATTCTTGTTCGCGTGTTTCTGAAAAAACAACTTGCCCGCCACGCCCGAGGGCGCACGCAGCAGCGACACCGGTCGCGCCTTGAGGTGCGGCGCGATCAGCGGTGCCACCGCGGCATAGAACTGCAAGAGTTCGATTTTTGTGACGCCGCTCAGCGCATCCAACACACGCGCTCCATGCGTGACGCGCACTGACGCAGGTAGGGAGGTGGGATGTCGCGCCGAAACCCTCCCCGGATGCGCTTTGACAAGCGGCAGATCCAGCACTTTTTTATCTTCCTTGAGCTGCGACGCGGTCAATGACTTTTCCCGGGTTATTGCTTTGGGCGACTTGTCGCTGCGCAAGCCGCGAAACACCGGGTGGCGCACGCGGTTGCCGGAAGTCCATTCGGCAAACGAAATTTCGGCGAGCAATCTGGGCGTGACCCAGTGGGGCTTGCCGTGCACCTTCGTGGGGCTGTCGAACGGACTCAGGTTCGAAGTCAGCTTGTCGAGTTGCGCGCGCAGATCAGCCAGTGTTTTTTCGGTAAAGCCGCTGCCCACGTTGCCTGCGTATTGCAGCTTGCCGTTCGCATCGTGAAGCCCCAGTAGCAAGGCCCCCAGTCCGCCGCGCGAGCCCTTGGGATCCGTGAAACCGCAAATCAAAAATTCCTGCCGCTGGCCGCATTTGAGCTTGATCCAATCGGTGGAGCGACACGACCGATAGGGCGAATCCCCGCGCTTCCCGATCAGGCCTTCCAAGCCCAACTTGCATGCCGAGGCGACAAGATCGCCGGGCGGGGCGTCGAATGCTTCGCTGAAGCGGACCGTGTTCGCCGTGTTTTTTTCCAGCACTCCTTGCAACAGTGCGCGTCGCTGCAGCAGCGGAACGTCGCGCAGGTCGTGGCCTGCGTAAAACGGCATGTCAAAGACGCAGTAAACAATCGTCGACGCAGTAGCCGAATTTTTCGTGCTCGCCTCGACGGTGGCCGAACCCGCGCGTCGCCCACGCGTTTCGAACGCGCCTTGCAGCAACTGGAAGTTGGGAATCCCGTCTTCATCTGGCACGATGATTTCGCCGTCCAGCCAACTCGCGTCCAGCCCGAGCGCTTGCAGCGCCTGGGCCAGTTGCGGCATCTTGTCGGTCCAATCGTGGCCATTGCGGGTGAAGCAGCGAACACCGTGGCCGTCGAACCGCGTCATCAGCCGGTAGCCATCAAACTTCAACTCGTAATGCCAGTCGCCGCTGGACGGCACTGATTGCGCCAGCGTGGCGAGCTGCGGCTCCAGCATGGCGGGAAGTTTTGCCTTCACTGCGCTGGCGGGCAGGGCCGGTATTTGCCGACCTGTCACGCTGTCGGGCAGCGCCTGTGTGATGTCGTATTCGGCGGCCGAGCGAACCTCGCCGTCGCGCTCTTTGATGAGCAACCAGGGCGGCTGCTTTTCGCCTTTGCCCTTCATGCGCACCAGCGTCCACTTGCCACGCAACTTCTCACCGTGGATTTCAAACTTCAGCTTGCCGTCGATAAAACCTCGGTGCGCATCTTCCAGCGGCGTCCAGCTGCCACGGTCCCAAACGACAACGCTGCCGGCTCCGTATTGCTTCGCCGGAATGGTGCCTTCAAAGCTGCCGTACGAAAGCGGGTGGTCTTCAACTTGCACCGCCATGCGTTTGACAAGCGGGTCCAGGCTGGGGCCTTTGGGCACGGCCCAGCTCTTCAGCGTGCCTTGCCACTCCAGCCGAAAGTCGTAGTGCAAGTGGCTCGCCCTGTGTTTTTGTAAGACGTAGGCCAGCGGCTCGGCGGCACCGCTTGCAGGCTTTGCTGCGTTGCCCGCCTTCTCGGCCCCGTGGGGTTCTGGCGTGAGTGCGAAGTCGCGAATCTGGCGGTAGCGAGCCAGTGCGCCTTCAGTGGCCATCGAGGATCAGTTCGTGGAGGCTGGGATCAAGCGGCGCGCTTTCGGGGCGCCGCCGTGGCCTTTGTGGTGGCCGATGCGGTTGCAACTGCGGTGGCTTTTTTTGCAACGGCAGTCTTCGCATGGCTCGTCTTCGTTGCGGCGGCCGATTCAGGTTCACCTGCGCTGATGCCAGGCTTTTTGAGGCTGCGCTTCAGCAGTTCGGTCAGGTCGATGACCTGTGCGCTCCCCGCCGCGGCCTCGTCCACATGCTCCAGTGGCGAAACGGTTTCGGTCTTGCCTGCCTTCACACGCTGCGCCACCAGCTTCATGATGGCCTCGCGAAACTCGTCTCTGTAATCTGCCGGATTCCACGGGGTCGTCATGTCCGCCACCAGTTGCTCGGCCATCTTCATTTCGCGGTCATTGATGCCTGACGATTTCGCGCCTGCGGGCGGCAACTCGAGGTTGTCTGTCGAGCGAATCTCATCGCCCCAGCGCAGCAGGTTCAGCACCATTCCGCTGCCCGACGGAATCAGCGCGGCGAGATGCTGCTTGGTTTGGATCACCACCCGCGCCACGCCGATCTTTCCGGTTTTGATCAATGTTTCGCGCAGCAGCGCGAACACCTTGGCACCTTTGTTGATCGGTGCGACGTAGTAGGGGCGCTCCAGGTACACAAACGGAATTTCGCCGGCCTCCACAAAGGCTTCGATCTCGATGGTTTGCGTGGTCTTCGGGTAAGCGTCGGCAATTTCAGTGTCGCTGAGCACCACATACTCGCCTGGCTCGTAAGCAATGCCCTTGACGATGTTTTCCTTGGTAATTTCGACGCCCGTTTTCTTGTTGACTCGTTTGTAGCCCACCGGGTCCATGCTGCGTTTGTCCAGCCAGTCAAAGTCGATGCCCTGCTCTGAGGTGGCGGCATGCAGGCCGACCGGAATGTGCACCAAGCCAAATGAGATGGCACCTTTCCACAAGACGCGAGACGATGGCTCAGCCATGGTTTCCTCCGTGATTTTTAAGCAAGCCCGCTGCTTGCTCATCCTCAATCAAGATACGCGCCGTCTTTCACACAAGCGGTAGGACTGAGCGCAGCTTCGCTGTCAGCAGTGCGCGCACAGCCAAGCGCGCCGAGGTGCATGGCCGCTTCAAAGTGCAGCGCATGGCCGATCGAGAAGACGCCAAAGTCAGCTTTCGTCGGATGCTGACTTTCGAAACTCAGAAGTGAATGGCGGCAAAGCGATTTCCCGGGCCGTGCGGTAGCCCCCGATGCGCTTCACGCAGGTCAGCAGTTCCTGGAAAAACGGATGGGAACTCAGCGTGGACGAGTCGCCGACGAGGAGCAACTTGCGGCGGGCGCGGGTCATGCCCACGTTCATACGCCGGATGTCGGAGAGGAAGCCGATTTCGCCAGAGGCGTTGCTGCGCGTCAGTGAAATCGCAATGATGTCTCGCTCCTGGCCCTGAAACGAATCGACGGTCCCCACGCTGAGCAGGCGGCGTTGCAGGAGGCCGTTGAGACCTTCGTTTTCCTCGATGGCGTCCTTCAAATAGTTGATCTGGGCGCGGTAGGGGGCAATCACACCGATGGTGAGCAGGTCTTCTTCATGCGCGGCCGGGTCGCAGGGCTGCAGCAGCTGGGACAGTCGCTGTAGCAACAGATCTGCCTCTTCGGGGTTGGCCGTGGAGCGGCTTTCGGGAATGGTGATTTCACTGAAGCCGAGACCGGCTGTGTCGAAAAACTCCACTGGCAGATCGGGCGCAAAGCCCATGTCGTAGGCCTCCAAGCCGGCTTCGCGCACGCTCTGATGCGCTTCCAGTTGGCCGTCGTAGAACTGCTCGGAACTGAACTGCATGATCAGCTTGTGCATGCGGTACTGCACAGTGAGCATGCGGGCTGTGGCCGGCTGGCGCTTGATGCACTTCTCGAACAGGGTTTCGCGCAGGCCTTCGCGGGCAGCCTTTTCGCTTTTCACGGTGGGCGGTAGCTGGTGGTGATCGCCCGCCAGAACCACGCGATGGCCCTTGGCAATTGGAATCCAGCAGCCCGGCTCCAGAGCTTGAGCGGCCTCGTCGATGAATACGGTGTCAAAGCTCAGGTGACGAATGTTTCGGTTGCTGGCGCCCACCA
>JBBRGA010000172.1:0-6829 GCA_038241115.1 Burkholderiales bacterium
GTACTGGAGGCTGCGCTAGACTGATTTGCATGACATCTCGCTCCACCCCCACCAACACCGCCCACACCAGCAGCGCGAGCCGCGCCGCCCAAGAAGCCAAAGGCCTTTGGTACGGCCTGCTGGCTGTGGTGATTTTTGCCATGACCACGCCCATGACACGCTTGGCCGTGGGCCCCGCGCTTGACCCGCAGCTGCCTCCGCTGTTCGTCACCGCGGGCCGTGCTGCGTTGGCGGGCTTGCTCAGCGTGGGCTACTTGTTGCTCACCCAGGGCAAACGTCCGCCGCGCGCGCTGTGGCCCTTGATTGCCGTTTGCAGCTTGGGCACCGTGGTGGGCTTCCCCTTGTTTTTGGCGCTGGCTTTGCGGCATGTGGACGCCATGCACGCGGCCGTCATCACCGGCATGCTGCCGCTGGCCACTGCCGTGGCCGCAGCGTTTTCGCTCAGACAACGCCCCTCTAACGGCTTTTGGGTATGCGCGGTAGTTGGCTTTGGCCTTGTGCTGTCCTTTGCGGCGCTGCAAGGTGGCGGCACCTTGAGCGGGGCCGACGGCTTGTTGTTGTTGGCGGTGGCTAGCGCAGCCATCGGCTACGTGGCAGGCGCGCGTCTGTCAGCCCACATGAGCGCCGAGCACGTCATCTGTTGGGTGCTGGTGATGACCTTGCCGCTGACCGTGCCTGCCGCGCTGGCCAATTGGCCGGTTCAGGCGGTGCGTGCGTCCAGCTGGCTGGGTTTTGGCTACGTCACTTTGTTTTCAATGTGGCTTGGCTTTTTTGCCTGGTACCGCGGGCTGGCTCTGGGCGGCACGGTGCGTGTGAGCCAGGTGCAATTGGTGCAGCCGTTTTTTGCCTTGCTGTTTGCGGTGCCGGTGTTGGGTGAGAGCTTGCAGCCGCTGACTGTGCTGTTTTCTTTGGCGGTGATTGCCACTGTCTTCATCGGCAAAAAAATGCCAGTCAACTCTAGGAGCGCCGCATGACCTTCACCCTGGCGCGTCGCGCCGAGCGCATGAACCCGTCGGTGATCCGTGAGATTTTGAAAATCACCGAGCGCCCCGGCATCATTTCGCTGGCGGGCGGCTTGCCTTCGCCCGACACCTTTCCAGTGCAGGCGCTGCGCGACGCCAGCGAAAAGGTGTTGCGCGACCAGCCGCGCGAAGCCCTGCAATACGCGGCGAGCGAAGGCTACGGCCCGCTGTGCGATTGGGTGGTGGGCGAGTTGGCCGCCCACGGCCACACTGTTTCGTCTGACCAGGTACTCATCACCACCGGCTCGCAGCAGGGCCTCGACTTGGTCGGCAAGATATTGATCGACGCCGGCAGCCGCGTGGCCGTGGAGTCGCCCACTTACCTGGGTGCGCTGCAAGCCTTCAATCCTTACGAGCCCGAGTTCACGGCCGTGGCTTGCGACGCTGACGGCCCGCTGCCCGAGCAACTGGACGCGGTGGTCGACGCGCGGTTTTTGTACCTCACGCCCAACTTCCAAAACCCCAGCGGCCGCTGCATGACCGAAGCGCGCCGTGCTGCTTTGGCCAGCGCTGCGCAGCGCATCAGCCTTCCATTGGTCGAAGACAACCCCTACGGCGACCTGTGGTTTGACGCACCCCCGCCGCCGCCCTTGGCCGCGCGCTGGGGCGAAGGCGTGGTCTACCTCGGGTCGTTCTCCAAAGTGCTGGCGCCCGGCTTGCGCCTCGGCTACGTGGTGGCGCCCAAGCCGCTCATGCCCAAACTTCTGCAAGCCAAACAGGCCAGCGACTTGCACACGCCGGGCTACAACCAGCGAGTTGTTTATGAGGTGATCCGCAACGGCTTTTTGCGCGACCACGTGCCGCAAATACGCGGGTTGTACAAGGCCAGGCGTGACGCGATGCAACGCGCTTTGTTGCACCACATGCCGGCGTGTTGTCACTGGCAGGTGCCCAGCGGCGGGATGTTTTTTTGGATTGAGTTGCCCGAAGGTGTGGACGCCACCGCCCTGTTGCCGAAGGCGGTTGAGCTGGGCATGGCGTTTGTGCCGGGCTTTCCGTTTTACGCCTCTGCGCCCAAGCTGAACACGCTGCGCTTGTCGTTTGTGACGGTGTCCGAGGGGTTGATTGGGGATGGGGTGGAGATGCTGGCGCGTGCTTTGGGTGAAGTGGTTTCAGTTTGAGTTTGAGTTGTGTTGTGTTGCGTCACGGTGAACAGAAGCCACACCCCGTTCGGGCTGAAGTATCAAAGCCCTGCTGTGTGCTTCGCTTGCCGTGACCGGGCAGGCGCTTTTGAAGTTTCGGCCCCCGCGCGTTCGCCGCATGCGCACACTCAAACCAAAGAGCAGGACTTCGATACCTCAGCCCGAACGGGCTGTAGGTGTGTGGTACGTTGCGCAAGAGCACACGCAAAAATCAAAGCCCCGTTCCTTCAGCGATCCCCAAGTGCAAATTCATAGACTGCACCGCAGCCCCGCTGGCCCCTTTGCCCAAGTTGTCCAAGCGGGCCATCAGCATCACCTGGCTGTCGTTTGCGAACACAAACAGGTCCACCCGATTCGTGTCGTTGCAAGCCTGCACGTCAAAAAAGCCATCCTCCAGCGTCGCCGGATCGCGCAGCGGCATCACGCGGATGAAGCGTTCGCCGGCATAGTGCGCAGCCAGAGCCGCATGCAAGCCTTCGGCTGAGCTGCCCGCCTTCAACTGCGACAAATGCAGCGGCACGCTCACCGACAGGCCCTTGTAAAAGTTGCCCACGATGGGGTGGAACAGCGGCTTCGCTGTCAGCCCGGTGTGCGCCATCATTTCGGGCAGGTGCTTGTGCGCCAGGCTCAGCGCATAGGGCCGTGGTGAGGCTAGTTTGGGGTCGCCGCCTGCCTCGTATTGCTCGATCATTTTTTTGCCACCGCCCGAGTAGCCGCTGATCGAGGTGGCCGTGGTCGGCAAGTCTGCGGGCACCCAACCCGCATCGACCAGTGGCCGCATCAGCAAGATGAAAGCGCTGGCATGGCAACCGGGGTTGGCGATGCGCTTGCTGGCGCGCAGTTTGTCGCGCTGGCCCGCTGCCAACTCAGGCAAACCAAATGCCCAACCGGGCACCGTGCGGTGTGCCGTGCTGGCGTCAATCAGGCAAGTTTTGGCGTTCGTAACCAGAGCCGCAGCCTCGACGGCGGCGGCGTCGGGCAGGCACAAAAAAGACACATCTGAGGCGTTTAACAAGCGTGCGCGCCCGGCGGCGTCTTTGCGCATGTCGGGGGCGATGCGCAGCACTTCAATGTCGGCGCGCTGAGCCAGATATTCATGAATGCGCAGTCCGGTGGTGCCTTCTTGCCCGTCAACAAAAACCTTGAAGGTGGCGGTCATGGTTTACTTTCTTTTTGTCTTGGCCCTCGAGAATAAAGCAGGTGCTGCTCGCGGCGGGTTGTGGTTTCAACGCGCCGCGCCACGCCTGGCCGAGCCGAGCCGAGCCACGCCACGCCACGCCACGTGCATCGCGTGCATCGCGCGCATCACGCCACCCTTGCCCCGTTCGCACTAAGGTACCGAAGGCTGCGTTCGGTTCAGCAAACAACCTCCAAACCACACCCCGTTCGCCCTGAGGTATCGAAGGGCCAGCACAACCCTTCGATACCTCAGGGCGAACGGGTCGGGGTGGCGCGAACAGCTTGGGTTGAAGCGAACGGGGCCGGGTAGCGCGACCAGATCGGGGTGGCGCAAACGGGACGAGGAAGCGCGAACAGATCGCAATAGCTCGAGCGGCCAGGGTTCGTGCGAACTTGACCTCGGTGCGGTCAGCGCAGTGGACCTGAATGCGCGCCCCATCACTTGAAATCTCGATACCCAAACTCCTGCATTTGCGGCGCGCATTGAAACGGCACCACCGCGCTGGCCGCCAAGGGCACGCCACAAGCCTCGAAGAAAGGCTGCGCATCGACGTTGCGGAATTCAATCAATCGCTGGGCAATGGCGCGAGCGCGTGGCGTGTCGCCGACCTCGTTGAACGCGGTGGCCCAAGTGGTCATCAAGCGGGTGTCCAACAGGTAATGCGACGCCACTTTGAACGACGCCATCTCGTCCGATGGCCGTGCCGCGCTGGTGACGGCCGCGTAGTGGGCGTGGTGGTCAAAAAACCAGCTGCGCTTGCCCTCGCTGATGCGCTGCTCCAGCGGCGCTGCGTTGTCACCGGGGCTGAAAATCACCACCACGCGAAGGTAGTCGTACAGCGCCGCCACCGAGCCGCCCAGCATCAGCAGCGATGCCAGCACCGCGGGGCGTGACGTCCCCAAGGCGCGCAACGCCCCCGCGGAGCGCGTTCGATCCGGCACGCCGCCGATGATCGTCACGCTGACGTTCTTTGCTTGCCCCAGGCAAAGCCCCAACGCAAACGCCGTCGGTAGTAAAAAGTAGGCGTACCACAGCGGATATTCCAACTGGCTGTGCAGCGCAATCATCAACACCATCATGAATGCCGAAGTTCGCATGGCAGCGGGCATGGCTGTGTCGGTGTTGGTGGTGTTTCGGCTGCCTTGCCATGCCCGCCACATTGCAAACATCAACAGCGACAGCACCAGCACCGCCATCGGCACACCCAGCTCCACCGCAAACTGCAAGGGCAGGTTGTGGGTGTGATCGAAGAAGGCATGTGGTCGCTTTGGGAAAGGCGTCAACGACCATGCCAAATTGAACTCCCCGAAGCCCACGCCGAACCACGGATGCTGCGCAATCAACTCCAGCGTGTTGGCCCAAATGCCAAAGCGCGAGCTCGACATGTCGCCGTCGGCCGTCAAGCGCGCCGCGCCGCCAAACACCTGGTGGCTCTCACGCGCCCACTCGGTCAGCCCCAACCAACACAGCGCATACACCAGCGGCGACAGCAGCAGCATGGCCCGCACCGCGCGCGGCCTCTGCCTGTCCAGCGCGCCCCACAGCGCCAGCACGATCACGCCCAGCGTGCCGGTGCGCGAGGCGCTCAGCACCAAGCCCAACATAAACAGGCTTCCCAACAAAGCGGTTGAAAAAACCACCAGTTTGCGGCGGGCGTGGTCTGTGCCGTCCTGACGCCGACCCCATCCCCATCCCGTCTCCAGCATCCACACCAACGCCACCGCTGCCCACAGCAGCAGACTGCTCAGGTGATTGGGTTGCCGCAAATTGCCGCTGGCCCGCCCTGGCACCGAGGCGGTGGCTATCCATTGCCCATCGGCCCACTGCGGCGCAAACACCTGCACCATGCCAACCAGCGTGTTGAGCACGCCGGTGAAGATCAAGGCCATGCAGAACGCGTTGAAAGCAGCGGCACCATGGCCTGCCTGCGCCACCGCTGCGGCCAGCCACAACAGCAACATCGCCGAGGCGATCATGCCAACGGCCGACAGCGCCAAGCCTGACGGCAACGCGGCAAAGTGCCATGAGCCGACGACGCAAATGATCAGCAGCACCAACGCGCCAAGCGCCGCAGCCAACGCCCCGCGCAGTCGCGGCGAAGTGAGCTGCACCGTCGCTGACATCACCAAGGCCACCGCCGCCCAACCCATCAACGAAGCCGCTTGATTCAGAAAAGTGGCAGACGGCGCCAGGTTGAACGCCAGCAGATTGGGAACGGCGACCGCCATGCCCACAGTGGCCAGCCAAAGGGCGCGGATGTCAGCCTTGAGCGCGGGAGCGGTGATTTGCATGGGCATATTTTCTCAGGGCGCGCAGCAAGCGAAATTCGGCGCAGCCTTATCGCGCCGGCTTCGGCAAACGAGTCCCAAAAAGGCGACTACAGGCCCACCAGCCGTTTGGCATCTGCCAGGCCGGTGTGCTCAAACGCCAGCTTGAACTCGTCAAGCTCTGCCGTTGTCATTCCCACATGGGCAGACCGCCCCACGGCGCGCCACTGCACCACGGCTTCAATGACCTCGCGCACGATGCCCAACGCCTGCGTGGCATTCAGCGCAAATTGCGTGGCCTGACCCATCAATTGCGCCATGTTGGTGATGGGGCCGGTGTCTTCGCTCAACCATGTCTTGGATTCGCGCTCCCGTTCGGGCATTGGGTTGACATCGAACGCCGGCGACAGCTGCCACTGGTTGTTTCCTACATACAAGAAGCCGATGTTTTGCAGGTGGTCGTCTACGTTGTTGATCAGGTGATGGAACACCAAACGGCGCCACAGTTCGCGCGCGTCGTCCACGTAGTTCGCGCAGGCGCCTTTCATCACCGCGAGCACCTCGGTGTATGCATGCTCTTGCACTCGACTCGCCTGGATCAGCGTGGCGCCTGACATGTAGGGGATGCGTGTGTCTTCCGACGCGCGGTCGAATCGGCGAATGACTGCGACAGGCGTGCCTTGCACCACGGCCACATGAGCGTGCGCCGCGTTGATGCCCGCGGCACTGGCCAGCTTTAACGCGAGGACCTCCGCGCGCGTCACATTGCGCTCGTCCTTGACGCTCGGAAACTTGCCCAGCGCCAAGTAGCCTTCTTCATCCAAGAGGCTGCATTTCGGCCGCATGCCCCCTAGGGAAGTGCCTTTGCCCCGCAGATATGCCAAATCACTGGCCGTTTCGGTTCCGAGCTCAACCGCCCGCGAAGACGAAAGCATTTTCTCGAGTTCCAGCATCGCAGGCGATGCACGGCGACCCTCCGGCACGGAGTCCATGTGTGCGCCTGGCCCGTGGCGCAGCCGCAAGGCACCCAAGCGGCTGAAATCATCAACCGCACAAAGACAGTCAAGCTCGGTAAGCGCCCCAAGACTTGGATCTTGCTCGCGGCGCTTTGCATGCGCGCGGGCAATGACGCGGCGGCCCCAAGCGTCTGGCTCGGTGTCGCCCAGCGCAAGAAAGAACAGCGAGTCCTCTTTGGTTGCAGGTTTGCGAACCTGGTAC